>NZ_JBEYVS010000066.1:0-28626 GCF_040644095.1 Streptomyces sp. NPDC047028 | reverse complement strand
GCCTGATTTACCCAGCTCCGGACGCTGAGATCAGCGTTTCCGCAGCTCAGACAACCTTTCGATTGCTGCTTCTATCACACCCTTCCGCTTGCAGAGGTGCAAGGTAAACGCACCTACAGGCAACCCACTCCCTAGGCCCTCAGTAGAGGGGGCCACGCGCCCCGGAGAGCGCCCCTTAGCCCCTCCGGGGCCACGGGGCCCGCTGAGGGCCAGGGAGCCCCCCAGCGGAAGGGGGAGGGCCCGCCATGAGCACACTGACCGCAGAACGACCCACCACCTTCGCCGGCTCGAACTCCCGCGCCCGGGTTGCCGTGCCGTATCAGATCCTTGACCCCAACGGGGACATGGACATCTACGCGCGCAAGAGCGTTTCCCGGAAGGGCCGCGAAGATCGTGAGCTGAGCGTCAACCAACAGATCAACGACGGAATCCGCTGGGGTGAGTGGAACGGCTATCGGCCCCGGTTCGTGTGGGTGGACAACGGGATCAGCGGGAGCAAGGACGTTCACCGTCCTGGGTATGACGCTGGGCTCCGCGCTCTCGAAAGCGGCGCTACCCGCTGCCTCTGGTCGTACAAGCTGGACCGCTTCAGCCGTAAGGGCGCGCTTGCCGTTCTGACGATCATGGATCGTCTCGAAGGCAAGCGGATCTTCTTCGGGTCGGACAATCTCGACACGAGCGAGCCGAAAGACCGCCGAATGATCATGTGGCGGGCTGAGGACGCTAAGGAGTTCTCTGACCAACTGTCGGACCGTGTGGCCGACGCGTGGCGCTACTCGAAGGACGAAGGGATCTGGCTCGCCAAGCGGGTTCCCTACGGACTGAAGAAGGACCCGAAGACGCGGCGGCTCGTCCCGGACCCGTCCCCGGCGATTCCCGGAGAGCCGGACGGACCGACGAAGGCCGACGTGATCCGGCGCATCGTGCGGGAAGTGGGCGGGGGTGCCACCGTGCCCGTGGTCATCACGCGTCTTCAGGCAGATGGGATCTTCCCTCAGCCTGGGCGCATCTGGAGCCCCAACCGGCTCTACAAGATCCTTCGGCACCCCGCGTATATCGGTTTCCAGCCCGCCAGTGACTGGGACGACCGTGAAGACCCCATCTACCGCAATGACAAGGGGCAGCGCGTCACGGTGGGCAAGGGCGTTGTCACCGAAGCCCAGCAACTCAAGGCCCGCAAGGTGGTGGCTGAGCGAACGGCCCTGTTCGGGAAGAAGGGCACGAAGAGGGGCGTCCGCTCCGTGGGGCGCCACGAGCTTTCCGGCGTCATGCACTGCTCTGGGTGCGGGCGCACGTTGATCAAGCGGGGTAGGTCTTTCGGCTGCCCGCACAAGAACGCCGGGGGCAAGCCGTGCGATAACCCGACGAGCATCACGGCCACGCACGCTGAGAGCTTCGTCTTTCAGGCGTTCGTCAACCGGCTCACGGCGAGCGCGCCGGACTCCCCACTTCTTCACGCCGTGGCGGCCCGCTGGCTGGACACGCACCGGCCGGACAGTGTGGCGGAGCGCCGGGAGGCGGAGGAGCGCCTTGAGAACGCTAAGGCGGCCCTTGAGGACTTGGTTACGGCCAAGTACAAGCGCAAGGAGTTCGAAGGCCCCGCCGCCCAGTTCTACCCCGGGTTGCTCAAGGAAGCAGAGGACGCCGTCCGTGCCGCTGAGAACGTGCTGAGCCAGATCCCGGAGCCTACGGCGGACATCGGCTATCTCCTGGACGCGGACACGATCCGGGAGGCGTGGGAACAGGCCACAACCGAGGAGCGGCGCGAACTCCTGTTCCTGGCGCTGGACGGGGTGTGCGTCCGTCCGAAGTTCGGCGCTGGGCGTACCCCGGTCACCCCGGAGCGCTTCCACTACGCGTGGACCGGGATCAACCGCGTTATCACCCCGGCGGACGTGGAGCTTGTTGCCTGAGCGGGGCATGGGGCTGGGCCTTCGGGTCCGGCCCCTTTTGCCGGCGGCTGTATTGACATGTACCTGACCTGTGCCGCGCTTCGGCGGTGGGGCGGGGCGCAGATTGCCCCGATAAGTCCACTACAGAGAGTCAGGCAATTGGACACCTAGTGATCGCCAGTGACGAAGTGCTGAAGTGACGAAGAGATCCAATCCAGACTACGAAGCCCAAATATCTCTTCTGTGGGAGCAACCCCGGCCCGCCCGGCACTCCGTCACTTCGTCACCGGGGCCCGCCACGAGGCCCCGCCCGACCGGCCAACTACGGCCCCTGATCAGGCAATCCACTCACTAGATACAGGGTGAGGGCGGGATACCGCGCACCCTTCCGGCTACGTGCCATATGGCGGACTGAGACCCCCCTCACCTTGTGCCCGTGAGGCTCCCCGGTGTGGTTCTCCACCTGGGTTCTGAGCCCCGGGCTATGACCCGCCTGACCCAATTGGTAGAGGTGCGCCGTACCGGCCCCAGAGATGGGAGATCCGGAGCAACCGGCAGAGTTCCCGGTTCGATCCCGGGGGCGGGTCCTGACCCATGCCGCTCATGGGGGCGCCTGAGCCGCCCACCAGTAACCCACCCTTCAGGGTGGCTGACCGGGGTTGTAAGACCGCTCAGGCGGAGCGGCATGGGTCCACATCGTTCAACCTACTCACGTGAGTAGGTAGGGGGGCCTCCCGGTAGGGGGGGCCATGCGCGTACCGGGGGGTGCCATGCGCACGCGTTGTCTGGACTGTCGGGCGTACGCCACCCATGCGGGCCGGTGTGCTGAGCACCACCGCGCCTACGAGTCGGGCCGTACCGTTCAGTCCCACCGCAAGCGCCGTGAGGCCATCGCGCGGGGCAACGCTGCGGCGGCTCGTCTGCGACGTGCGCTGAAGCGTGCGGGCCGTGGCTCGTGCGTGCGCTGCGGTCTGTCCTTCCTGGCTTCGGCCATGGACGTGGACCACATCGTCCCCCTGTCGCGTGGTGGTGAGGACGTGGACGGCAACGTTCAGCTCCTGTGCCGCACGTGCCACAAGGCGAAGACCCGCGTGGACATGGGCTACACGTCTCCGCCCTTCTGAGGGAGGGGGAGAGCGGCGCGGAAGTTCCCGCGCGTGCCCGCCGGCGATCCCGGCCCCAGCTCGGATTACGCGCCCTAGGTGCGGCTCCGTTTTTGGCGGCCCGCCCCGGTGCTGACCTGGGGGGACGCTCCGGGAGGGCTTCGAGAACGAGCCCGGTAAGCCCCCGGTAAGCCCCCTGAACATGCCTGTTCCGCCCGTGCACCCCGCGCCCCGCACCACCCGGAGCGGACTGAGGGAGTCGTGAGGCGGGACGCCGGAGGACGCGCCGCCTGGCGGTGGTCGTGCTCACGAGCTTGGCGCCGGTGGCGCTGCCCCTCCGGCATCCGTCCCTGAGCACCGCACCCGCTGAGGGAGTCCAACTCCCCGCTGAGGTAGGTGTCCGATGTCCCGCGCGAAGTCTCCGGCCCAGCGAACGGGCAACCCCAACGGCGCCGCCTCCCCGGAGGCTGCCCCGGTGGTCTACGAGGGCCGTGCCCCGCGCGTGCCAAGCCACCTGAAGGCGCCGGGCCGGGAAGTGTGGCGGGCGGTCTGGCAGGCGGGTGGCGGGGCGTACAGCCCGGAGACGGACCGCAACGTGATCCTGCGGTACGCGGAGCTTCACGACCGGCGGACGGACCTCCTGGCGCTCATCGACGCTGAGGGCCTGTCCGTCGTGGGGTCCACAGGGCAGCCGGCCATTCACCCGGCCATGCGGTACGTGGAGACCACGGAGCGCGAACTACGCGCCATCGAAACAGCCATTGGCTTCAGCCCGGAAGCGCGGATGCGCCTGGGCATCGTCGCGGCGGAGGCCCGCCGGGTGGCGGCAAGTCCCGCCGACTTCTGCCCCGGGGGGTGTCGTATGTGGGACGGGCTTGACCCTGTCATCGCGCGGCACATCCCCGCCGGGGCCGACTTCGCGTCGGAGGGCCACCGCGTCGCCAACTGGATTGAGAAGTTCTGTGTCCTGACGGGCTCGTTCGCCGGTCAGCCGTTCACGCTTCTCCCGTGGCAGCGCGAACTACTCGTTGACGCCTACCGCCTTGAGCGGGACGCCTTCGGCCGGTGGCGCCGCAAGCACAGGACCGCCGTGGTCTGCGTGGCCCGGAAGAACGGCAAGTCAACCCTTGCCGCCGGGATCATGCTGTACCACCTTGTGGCGGACCGGGCCGACACCCAGCGCCAGATCATCGCTGCGGCCAACGACCGGGCCCAGGCCCGCATGGTCTTCGACGCGGCCAAGTCCATGGTCCTGGCCTCCCCGAAGCTCTCATCAGTGTGTGAGGTCCAGCGGGACATCATTCGTTATCAGGACTCCACCTACCGCGTGGTGTCCGCCGACGCGGGCCGCCAACAGGGCCTGAACCCCAGCTCCGTCAGTCTCGATGAGTACGCCTTCGCCAAGTCGGCGGACCTGTTCGACGCGTTGACGCTGGGGTCCGCCGCGCGGCGGGAGCCGATGTTCTGGATCATCAGCACCGCCGGCCCGGACCCTGACGGCCCGTTCGCCCAGCTCTGCACCCAGGGCGAGCGCGTGAACTCCGGGGAGCTTGAGGACCCCACGCTCTTCTATCGGAGCTGGGGCCCGCGCATCGGGGACACCGTGGACCACACGGACCCGGAGGTCTGGGAGCGGTGCAACCCCTCCTTCAGCATCCTCAACCCGGCGGACTTCGAAGCCGCCTGTCAGCGCAGTACCGAAGCGTCCTTCCGGATCTACCGACTCAGTCAGTTCGTCCGGGGCGGTAGCTCGTGGCTGCCTCATGGCCTGTGGGACACCCTGGCCGTGGATGACGTACTCAGCCCCGGTGACGCCGTGGTCCTGGGCTTCGACGGATCTTGGAAGGGCGACTCAACAGCGTTGGTCGCCTGCCGCGTTCATGATCTGCGCGTGTTCGTCCTGGGGCACTGGGAGGCCCCGGCGGACGATGCCCACTGGCGCGTTCCCATGGCGGACGTGCGGGACGCTCTCCGCTCCGCGCTGGACACGTACAAGGTCCGCGTCCTTGTGGCCGACCCGTACCGCTGGGAGGAGAGCCTTGACCGCCTTGAGGCGGAGGGCCACCCGGTGGAGGCGTTCCCGACCAACAGCCTGAAGCGGATGATCCCCGCCACCCAGGCGGTCTACGACGCGGCCCGGGACGGACGCCTCAGCCACGACGGCAACCCGGCGCTTGCCCGCCACATCGGCAACGCGGTGCTGCGGGAGGACCGGCACGGGGCCCGCATCACGAAGGAGCACGCTTCGAGCCGCCGGAAGATCGACTTGGCCATAGCCATGATCTTGGCCGTTCACGGCGCGGTGCTGTGGCGGGAGGACAACCCCGGCTTCGTAGACGCTCCGATCCTCGCCACCTGGGAGACGGACGGTGAGGTCTTCGCCTTCGGCGGCTCAGCCGAATTCTTTGACGATCTGTGACGCCCGCCTCTGCGCGCGGGCTCTGTAACGGCCCGCCTCTGTGCGCGGGCACGGGGGTGAGTCGTGGGCTTCTGGTCTGCACTGTTCAAGCCCCGCGCTCCTGAGACGCGGGCCAACTGGGAACCGGACACGGACCTTTACCCCTTCCCGGGGGTGGTCTCGTCCGCCGGTCAGCGGGTCAACTCCTCAACGGCGCTTCAGGTGTCGGCGGTCTTCGCGTGCATCCGTCTCCTGTCGGAGACCATAGCCACGCTCCCCGTCGCCGCGTATTCGCGCCGTGGCGGTGCCCGCCGGGAGGTGACCTCCCCGACGTGGCTGGACTACCCCACGGCGGAGCCGGGCGGGCTGGGCCGTATCGACCTGATCTCTCAGATCGTCCTGTCCCTCCTCCTTGAGGGCAACGCCTACCTGGCCGTGCGGTGGTCGCCGGACAACACGGCCATCGTCGGGTTGGACGTGCTGGACCCGTCCCGCATCGTGACCCACGCGGTGGTGGTGGACGGCTCCCGGCGCAAGGTCTTCGAGGCGTTCGACATCGACGCGGACGGCAACGAAGTGGCGGTTGGCTACTTCACGTCGCGGGAGATCCTGCACATCCCCGGGATGATGCTCCCGGGTGAGTTCACCGGGGTCAGCCCGATCAACTACGCGCGGGAGTCCATCGGGCTCACGCTTGCGGCCCAGACCTTCGGCGCCAAGTTCTTCAGCAACGGCGCCGTGCCGGCTGCCATCGTGGAAGTCCCCGGCGCCATGTCGGAGGACGGTCTTGCCCGCGCCCGGGAGGCGTGGCGCCTGGCCAACTCCGGCCCGGACAACGCCCACAGGGTCGCGCTCCTGACGGAAGGCGCCAAGTTCTCAAAGGTCAGCCTGACCCCGGACGAAGCCCAGTTCCTTCAGACTCGCGCCTTTCAGATTCCGGAGATCGCCCGGATCTTCGGCGTGCCTCCGCACCTGATAGCGGACGCGTCCGGCTCCACGAGCTGGGGCAGCGGACTGGCCGAACAGAACCAGGCGTTCAGCATGTTCAGCCTTCGGCCGTGGCTTGAGCGCATCGAGGCCGGTTTCACGCGGCTCCTGTTCGCGGAGACCGCCGACCGCCACAAGTTCGTCAAGTTCTCGCTTGACGGAATCCAGCGGGGCGCCCCGAAGGAACGCATGGAGCTTTACAGCCTGGGGCTTCAGAACGGGATCTATTCCATAGACGAAGTCCGGGCCGCCGAAGACCTTGAGCCCCTGCCCGATGGGCTGGGCGCCGCGTACCGCGTGCCGCTGAACCTGGGCGACGTGTCCGACGAAGACGAACCCCCCGCGCCGGAACCGGAGCCGGAGCCGGAAGACCCGGCCCCGGACGAGACCAACGAGGGGGACGAAGACGATGACGAAGGAGACCCGGAGCCTGAGCGCTCCGGCTGAGGTCCGGGCCAACGGCGACACGACCACGATGCGCGGGTACGCGTACCGGTTCGGGGAGCTGTCCCACGACCTGGGCGGCTTCCGGGAGCGCATCGCGCCGGGGGCCGGGATGGCCTCCCTTGAGCGCAACGACGTGGTGGCCACCTTCAACCACAACATGGACCGGGTCCTTGGCCGGCGCTCCTCCGGCACGCTCCGCGTGGGTGAGGACGACCACGGCGGTTGGTACGAGATCGACCTACCGAACACGACCACGGGCCGGGACCTTGCCGAACTCCTCAAGCGCGGGGATGTGAAGGGATCTTCCTTCACCTTCCGCGTGGGCAGGGGTGGGCAGCGCCGGGCCGGGACGGACCCGGAGACCGGTCTCCCGATCCGGGAGATCACCGAAATGGATGTTGCCGAACTGGGGCCAGTCCTCACCCCGGCGTATCCGACCACTGACGCGGCACTTCGGTCCATCGGGGCAGTGCTGGGCGTCGAACTCCGCGCCGCGAAGCCGGACGACGAAGACCCGGAGGAGTCCGAAGAGGACGACCCGGAGGAGTCGCCGGAGGGCGCGGACGAACCGGCTGGGGGGCCGGTGGAGAAGGACCCGGACGAGTCCGAAGAGGACGAGCCGGATGAGCACAAGGACGCGCGTGCACTGTTCCGCGCGCTCATCACCACGGGGGGAACCACATGGACGCTACGACCCTGAGCGCGAACTTTGAGGCGCGCGAGCGGGCCACCGCCGAACTCCGCACCCTGACGGAGGAGTTCGCGGGCAAGGAGATGGACGCGGAGTCCCGGGGCAAGGAGACGAAGCTCCTGGACTCCATCGCGGACTATGACGGCCGGATCAAGCGGGGCATCGAAGTCCTGAAGTCCGGCGAGTCGGTCAGCGCCCTCATGCAGGGCCTGAACGGTACCGGCTCGAAGAAGGAGACCCAGGACAAGTTGGCGGAGGCTGCTGCCCAGCTCCGCGCCCTGGGCGTGAACCAGACGGTGGCGTTCGCGCCGGAGTCCCGCGCGGCCATCGACACGAAGACCAACCCGGGCAACACCGTCATCGCGCGGACCCTGTACGGGCGTCTCCTGGCGGAGGCCGTTGAGCGCTCCACCGTCATGCGGGGCGGCGCCACCATCCTGACCACGTCCAGCGGTGAGCCCATGGACTTCACCGTTGTCGTGGGCCGGGCACAGGCGAGCATCGTCAACGAGAACGCGAACATCCCGGAGTCGAACCCGACCACGGTTCAGCGCTCCGTTGGCGCGTTCAAGTACGGCTACGCGTCCACCGTGTCCAGTGAGTTCGTCGCGGATCAGGCGCTTGACCTTGTCGGCTTCCTGGTGGGCGACGCGGGCCCGGCCATCGGTGCGGGCATGGGTGACCACTTCCTGACCGGCTCCGGCACGAACCAGCCGCGCGGCATCATCACCGCCGGTTCGCCGGCCACCGCCACCTTCACCGCCACGGCGAAGGACGCGACGGTCAGTGACGCGCTCATTGACCTGTACTACGAGCTGCCCAGCTCCTACCGCGCCAACGCGGCCTTCGTCGTGTCCGACAAGGTGGCGGCCCAGATGCGGAAGCTGAAGAGCACTGACGGTCAGTACCTGTGGCAGTCCTCCGTACAGGTGGGCGCCCCGGACACCTTCAACGGTCGCCCGGTCCTCACGGACGTGAGTGTCCCGGACGCCAAGGTCACCTTCGGGGACCTGTCGAAGTACACCGTCCGCCTGGCGGGCCCGCTCCGCGTCGAGCGGTCCGTTGACCTGAAGTTCCTTTCGGACCAGATCGTTTACCGGTTCCTTCAGCGTGCGGACGGCCTCCTTGTGGATGAGCGCGCGGTCAAGGTGCTCACGGTCGGCGGTGGCTCCGGCGCGTAAGGCGCCGCACGAACGAGGGGGTCAACCTACTCACGTGAGTAGGTTGACCCCTGCCCTGGGGGTGTCTTGTCCTACGCCACAGTGGCCGAACTCCGGGAGCTGGACGGGCTGGACGACACGGCCCAGTTCTCGGACGCCACGCTCAGCGAAGCCATCGACTACGCCGTTGAGACCGTCGAAAGCTACTGCGGTCGGAAGTGGGAAGGCGTCGATGCCGCCCCGGAAACGATCCGGTGGTGTGTCCGCAAAATCGCCCGGCAATACGTGCTGGACCTTGTGTCCCGCGTCCCGGACCGGGCCCTTCAACTGCAATCCGAATTCGGATCAATCCAGCTTGCCCAGGCGGGCGGCAACTGGCGGCCCACGAGCCTGCCGGAGGTCAACGCCCAGCTCAACCGGTACCGGGTCAGGCTTCCGTTTTTCTTCCTGTAGGGGGCTGCCATGTCGTTGATCTTCAACGCCAAGGTGGCCCTCTTCGAAGCGCTCCGGGGGCTCGTGCCCGCCGGGGTGCAATGCACCTTCGCGGAGAGGGGGCAGTCCGACCGGCGCCGCCAGATCTGGTTGGGCGCCACGGTGGACGAGGAGCTTGAGCCCGTCGCCATGCGCGCCGGTCCGCGCAAGCCCACGGCCGTAACCGGCTACGTCGAAGCCCATGCGGTGGTGATTGTCCCCGGCGACCCGATGGCCGCTGAGCGGGGCGCCTACGAGCTGCGTGAGCTTGTGGCCGACGCCTGCCGCGCCGTGGACCGCGCCGCCGTGGCGGGGCTCGTGGACCTCCGCCCGGAGTCGTCATCCGTCGAGACCGCCGAGACCACTGACGGGGCGTACAGCGCCCTGACCGTCCGCGTGAAAGTTCGCGGACGCACCACGACTTAGGGGGAAGTCGCATGGCGCTTGACGCTGCCATTGGCATTGGAGAAGAGGCCACCTACGGCACGCCCGCCGAATCCACCATCGGGTACGAGGGGAAGGCGGATTCGTGGAAGGTGGCCAAGGAGTTCATTGAGTCCGTGGGCTTCCGGCGGGGAATGCAGACCGCCCGCGCGGACCGCCGCAACATCATTCAGATGGGCGGGGAGGGAGAGCTTGAGGTTGACCTCCTGGACGTGGGCGCTGCCGCTCTCCTGAGTGCCGCGTTCGACAAGCACACCTTCACCGACACGGGCAATACCCGGGTCCACAGCTTCGAGACCGCCACCGTGAGCGGCGCTCCGTCGTGGACGGCCCAGATGATCCGGCCCACCGTCGAAGGCACGGAGGTGGCCTACCGGCACGTGGGCTGTGTCGCCACTGAGTGGGAGCTGACCGCCGAGACTGAGAACGCGGTCACGCTCAACGTGTCCTTCGACTTTCAGGACGTGTCGCACAGCACCGCGCCGGCTGAGGCCCTACCCATCGACTACCCGGCGGACGCCCGACCCTACGACTGGTCGCGCACCGCGCTGACCCTGACCCGGGGCGGCTCCGCCGTGGCGCTGGACGCGTCGAAGTTCTCCATGACCGGAGACCTGGGCATGAAGACCGACCGGCGCTTTCTGCGGGGCACGGCCCTGAAGAAGAAGCCCGTCCGCGCCGCTGTGCCCACCTACGAGGGTGAGCTTGAGGGGGAGTTCACCGGGGAGTCCCTGAAGCTCTACGAGGCGTTCGTTGCCGGTGAGGTGATCTCCCTCCGGGTGGACCTCACGGGCCTCACGCCGGGCACGAGCTTCCGCGTGGAGGCTCCGGCCATCCAGTTCACCGGGGAGTCCCCGGAGGCGTCCACGGATGACGTGACGGTCCACACCCTTCCCTTCCGCGTGCTGGACCCGGGCACCGGTGAGGCCGCGATCAAGGCCACCTACACGGAGCCGAAGCCCGCCGCCCCGGCCCAGCTCAAGGCAACCGGCACCCCAGACAAGGGGTGAGGCGGTGGCCCGCACATCGGCGTACACGGTCCGGGTGACCGGGCTCCGTGAGCTTCAGAAGAACGTCCGCCGGCTCAAGAGCCGGGACCTGAACAACTCCGTCCGCGCCGCCAACAAGGCAGCGGCGGAGGTGGTCAAGCCGGAGGCGGAGTCAACGGCCCCGAAGGGCAAGCGGGACGCGAAGTCCAGCAAGCGCTACAAGCCGGGGAAGTTGGCGAAGTCCGTCAAGGTCACCGCCTCCGTCAAGGGCGCCGCCGTGAAGGCGGGCTCAGCCGCTCGCGTCCCGTACGCGGCGGCAATCCACTTCGGCTATCCGAAGCGCGGGATCAGGCCCAACAGATTCCTGTACCGGGCCATGGCGCGCAAGAGCGATGCCGTTTCCGAGACCTACGAGCGCGAGATAGGCGCCGTGGTCCGTCAGCACCTTGAGGGGGACTAGGCATGGGACAGAAGAGGCCGGTCAAGACCGTCCGCCAGGCGCACCCGGTTGCGAAGGCCGTGGGCGGTGAGCTGGGCGAACTCCTGTCGCTGGATCTCGACAGTCTCACGATTGACGAGATCGACATTATCGAAGAGGTCACCGGCGCCCCGCTGGACGAGCTGAAGAAGCCCGGAGCCCGCCGGGGCCCGATGCTGCGGGCCATGGCCGTGGTCCTCAAGCGCCGGACCGATCCGGGCTTCTCCATCGAGGACGCGGGCAAGCTCCGTCTCCAGTTCAAGCCGGGCAAGGCGAAGACGGACCCTACCGGGCCCAGCGCGTAGTTGCGTGCGCCCGGCTCGTGTCCCACTTCCGTGGGCTCACATGGTCGGACGTGCGGTCCCTACCCCTGCGGGACTTCAACGCGCTGGTTGACCAGATGTCGGCGGACATCGAAGCGCAGAACAAACAGAGCCGACGCGCGTCCCGTGGGCGCACGTCCCAGGGCTCTTCGGGGGAACGGCGGACGCCGGTCATGACATAGCACGGGGGGACCGGTGGCGAAGCCCATCACTATCACCCTGCTCGGGGATGAGTCGGATCTTGCCGCCTCCCTTGAGCGGTCCGCCACGGACGTAACGTCCTTCGCGGATCAGGTGGAGGAAGCGCTACGGCAGGCAACCGAACAGGCGGGGGGCCTGAGCGACGCCGTGGCGGACGGCATCGCGGACGCCGGTGACGAAGTCGGCTCCTTCGGGGAGCGCTTCGGGGGAGCCGCCACGCTCGCCGGCGCCGCCATCGCGGGCGGGCTCCTGGCCGGTCTCAATGAGGCCATGGCCCAGGAGAAGGGCAACGATCTCCTGGCGGCCCAGCTCGGAGCCAACCCGGCGGAGGCCCAGCGCCTGGGCAAGGCGGCCGGAGAGATCTACTCATCCGGCTGGGGCGAATCCGTCGAGGATGCCAACGCGGCCCTCAAGGCGCTGTGGCAAGAGGGACTTGTCCCGGCGGACGCCACGGCGGACGAGCTGGCCAACGTCGGCAAACGGGCCATGGACGTGGCCAACGTCCTGGGCGACGAAGTGGGGCCCACGTCCCACGCGGTGTCCCAGATGCTCAAGACCGGGCTTGCAAAGAACGCGGAAGAAGCGTTCGACATCATGACCCGGGGCGCCCAGAACGGCGCCAACAAGGCTGAGGACTTGGCGGATACGTTCAACGAGTATTCGACCAACTTCCGCACGATGGGCCTGGACGGCGCCACGGCCATGGGACTGATCTCCCAGGGCCTCAAGGGCGGCGCCAGGGACGCGGATCAAGTCGCGGACGCAATCAAGGAGTTCAGCCTTGTTGCCGGTCAGGGCGGCAAGGCGGTTGAAGAAACGTTCAACTCGATCGGGCTGAACGGCTCCCAGATCGTCAAGGACGTGGCGGCCGGAGGCGACTCCGCGAAGTCCGCCATGGACAAGGTTCTTGACGCCCTTCGCCAGATGCCCGCTTCGGCGGAGCGCGCGAGCGTCGTCAAGACCCTCTTCGGCGGACCGGGTGAAGACCTGGGGGCCGCGCTTTTCTCCCTCAACGTCGATACCGCCGCCAAGAGCTTGGGCAAGGTCGAGGGAGCCGCGAAGCGGGCCGGCGACACCATGCACGACAACGCGTCAACGAAGCTCTCGGCTTTCTGGCGCACGCTCCAACAGGGCGCGGTGGACGTGCTGGGCGGAGCGGTCCTCCCGGCGCTGGACGATCTCATTGACGCGTCCGTTGCCGTGGGCCGGTTCATCGGGGACAACAAGGTCCCGATCACGGCCGTGGCCGGGGTCATCACGGTCCTTCTCCTCCCGGCGCTCATCGCCTGGGGGGTCACGGCCACCCAGTCCGCGATAGCCAACGGCATAGCGTGGGTCACCTCTTCGGCCACCGCGACCACGAGCGCCGCTACTCAGGTACTGGCCCACTGGGCGGTGGTCGGAGGCTGGCTCAAGGCTGCCGGACAGGCAGTGATCTCCGCCGCCATCGTCGTGGGCGGATGGATCGCCATGGGCGCCCAGGCGCTTCTACAGGCGGGCCGCATGGCCGCCGCGTGGCTGATAGCCATGGGGCCGGTCGCGCTCGTCATCGCGGCCGTGGTCGCCCTGGCGCTCCTGATCTGGACCAACTGGGACAACATCGTCAAGTGGACCACCGCAGCGTGGGACTGGGTGTGGAACAAGATTAAGGGTGTCACGGACTTCCTGATCAACCTGTTCCTCAACTTCACGCTGGTTGGCTTGATCATCAAGCACTGGGACACGATCAAGGCAGCCACCGGCGCCGCCTGGGACTGGCTGTGGGACAAGGTCAAGGGCATCTTCGCCTGGCTCGTCAACCTGTTCCTGAACTTCAGCGGCCCCGGGCTGCTGATCAAGCACTGGGACAAGATCAAGAGCGCCACGTCCGACGCGTTCCGCTACGTCTACGACAAGGCGCGCGACGGGCTCAACTCCGTGATCTCGTTCTTCACCTCCCTGCCGGGGCGGATCTCCTCAGCGGCCGGAAGCGTGGCCCGCGCGGCGCTGGGGGTCGGCGGCTCCGTCGTTGACGGGCTCAAGAACGGGCTCTCCCGCCTGGGCGGATTCGCCTCAAGCCTGGCCTCCGCCGTGAGCGGCGCGGCCAAGGGTGCGGTCAACGGTGTGGTGGACCTCCTCAACTGGGCCATCCCCAACAAGTTGGGATGGGGCGCCCTGTCCATCGACATCCCGGACAACCCCATCCCCCACGTGCGCGCCATGGGCGGACCGACCCAGGGCCTGACCCGCGTGGGCGAGCGCGGGCCGGAGTGGGTGCACCTGCCCAGCGGATCAAACGTGATCCCGAACCACGCGGCTCCGGGGGGCGGAGTCGTCGTCAACGTCCGCTCTCAGGCGGACCCCTGGGCCATCGGGCGCGAAGTCGCCTGGGCCCTTCGCACCGCATAACCAACCTACTCACGTGAGTAGGTTGAAGGGGGGAATGGACATGGCGGAGCTGAACGACTGGACCGCCGAATACGCGGGACTCGTCATGGGGGAGCCTGACTCCGCCGTGTCCATCGTCGCGGTTGACGGGCTCGTGTCACTGCCGGACGTGCGGTCTTCGGACCTCACGCTTGTGCAGCAACACGGGCTCTACCCCGGTGACGACTACATGAACGGCCGGACCGTGACCCTGACCCTTGAGGTCTACGGGGCCACTGACGAGGAGTTCGCCCAGGAGCTGGGCCGGGTCTTCGCCGCGTTCACGGTCGGCGGGCCGGAGAGCCCTCTCCGCTTCCGCTTCCCCGGGCTTGCCGCCGGAGCCACCGCCTTCGTCAACGCCCGCCCGCGCAAGCGCTCCGGGCCCGTTGACCTGAACTTCGCGCACCGCGTGTGCAACGTGGTGATCGAACTCTTCGCCACGGACCCGCACATCTACGCGGACGCGCTCACCACGCTGACCCTGTCCAGCCCCTGGCAGGGGTCCACACCCAAACTCCGCTTCACCTCCCTGGGCTCCGTGCCCGCCTTCCCGGTCATCACCCTGGACAACGCCAAGGACTGTGTCCTCACCGACGAGATCACCGGCCAGTTCTTCGGCATGAACCCCTTGGCCGGCGGGCTCACCATCAACTCACCGGCCCAGCGGCTGACCGCCACCGACACCGGCACCCTGTTCAACGACCGCATCACCCCGGGGTCCGTCTGGCCCGAATACGGCTTCGGGGAACACCGCCTCAGCCTGACGAGCGGCGCGACCACCCGGGCCACCACGGCGGTCTTCTCCTGGCGAAACCGGTGGGTGTGATGGCGGCGCCCAGGTACACCGTCGTACAGACGAACGTGAAGACCGGCGCGGTGGTCACCCGCCTGCCGGTGACCGGGATCTCCTTCGCCCACACCCTCAACGCGGCCGGTACCGCGACGGTCGGTGTCCCGCTCTTCGCGCCGGAGGCCAACCCGGAGGTACTGAGCCCGGGTATCAGCGGGCTCGTCATCCTGCGGGACGGAGCCCCGGTGTGGGGCGGGATCGTGTGGACCGCCTCCGCAGACATCGCGGCGGGCACGCTCTCCCTGGGGGCCTCCGGCTTCCACTCGCACTACAAGGGCCGGGTCTTCGTCAACGGCTGGACCTCCCGCACCGTCGAACAGGCGGACATTCTCAAGGCGTGGTTCGCGTACTTCAACGCGGACAACGGCATCGGCACGGCCACGGACACGATCAAGGCGACCGGCGCGAAGCGAACCACGGTGTGGACGCGCTACGAGCTGAAGAACGCCGGGGAGGCCATCGAGGAGCTTGCCGACAACATCGGCGGCTTCAACTTCCGCTACGTGCCGTACTGGATCACGCCCAACGTCAAGGTGGGCCACCGGTTCGTCATGACGAGCCGCACGGGCTCCGCGACCCGGACCCTGACCCACCGCGCGAACTGCGATGTCACCCGGGTCAGTTACGACTCAACCGCCCTGTGCACCGTGGCCTACGCCACCGGGGCCGACAAGGGCAACGGCGAAAAGCTCGTAGGCATCTTCGAGAACACGGAGTTGGCCGCGCGGATGCCTGAGCGCGTCATGGTCGGCACCTGGGCCGACGTGAAAGAGACACAGACGCTCATCGGCAAGGCCCAGGCCACCGTCAACGCCGGATCGGTCCCCACCGCCATCCCTGAACTGACCCTCTATCCCGGTGAGTTCGGGCCGCTGGACTTCGCCCCGGGCGACTACGTGGCCGTGGACGCGGACGCGGGTTACGTCGCCTTCCTGGACGAATTCGTTGTGACCGAATGCGCCACGGCCGTGGACGCGAACGGTACGGAGTCCATCCGCCTGGCGCTCGCCAGTAAGGAGCTGTGGAGCAATGCCAACCCAAGCTAACGGCGTACCGCCGTCCCTGGTGAACGAGCTGGCGGAGGTCAAGCGCCGGCTCTCCGCCATCGAGCGGGCTCCGGCCCCCGTGAACAAGTTTGACCGGTACCCGGTCATCGAGTGGGCCGCCCAGGGGCGTCCCCCGGTGGGCGGCAACGTGTGGTCCTCTGTCGGAATCTCCAACGCCACCGGACTGACCTTCGACCGGGTGGAGGTCAAGTTCATCACGGACTGGCTCCTCACCGGCAAGCGTGAGGCGGAGGTCCGCCTTGCCGCGTTCCGGCACACGGGCAATGCACAACGCGAGATTGTCAGCGCGTCCGCCACGCTGAGCCTGACCGGCAACACGACCCGCAACGTGGGCGTGGTGGTGCTGCGGTGGGTCCACGGCATCCCGTACGGCTGGGACTACGCGGACGACACCACGATTTACACCATCGAACTTCAGCACCGTTACAAGAAGGGCCCTGAGAGCCCGAAGGGCCAGACCATCTACGCCATTGCCGCAACGGAGGGCGCCGCAGTCAGCGGCAACATCCTCAACTGGGGCTACAAGCAGGACGACAACGGCAAGTGGTGGTGGGTGCCGACGTACCGAGACGGAAGCCCGTGGGCGCCCGACTTCGTGACGGTGCCCAACAGGGACGAAGGGTCCTACAGCATTTCGGCCATGCACTACTGCGTTGGCCTCCCGCAAGAGCGCATCCCGGAGGCCACCGCGTACGGGTGGCACTGGCGGCGCGGCACCAACGGCGGATGGGTCCGAGACCCGGACATCACTGAGCCGTACTTCAGCGTCTAGGGGGACTCATGGATCTGGCCCGCCTGTACGGGGCCGCTGAGATCGTCGCTCCCCTTCTGGTCTTCGTCGGCATGGTGCTTCACCGGTGGCAAACCGGGATGCGTCAAGCCTGGCGGGAAGAGGCGGAAGCCTGGGCCAGGAAGGCGGAGCGCCAGGCGGAGGAGCTAGTTGGGCTCCGCGAAGAGGTCCGGGAGCTGAGGCGTGAGAACGCCGAACTCCGGGCCCAGGTCGCGCAACTCCTGGCCCGTCCGTAAGACCGTTTCACAGGGTGTCCAACCTACTCACGTGAGTAGGTTGGATGCCCCTTTTTCGTAGGGGGACGCATGACCACACCGACCGACACGAGCCCGCTGCCGTCCAGCATCCCGACCGTGCGGGTTCACGGTCGCTACCGGGGCCCCGATGGACGCTCGCTCAGCGGGACCGTCACTTTCACCCCGCCGGGGCTCCTGACCTTCCCCGCCTCCGACCTGTTCATTGCCGGGCCCGTCGTGGCCGCGCTGGACGAGAACGGCGGCTTCTCCGTCAGCCTGCCCGCGACGGACGCGCCGGACATGAACCCCAGCGGCTGGGCGTGGACCGTCAAGGAGAACCTTGCCGGGGTGGTTGGCGCCCGGACCTTCGCCCTGTTGCTGCCCAAGAACGTCCCGGACGTGGACCTTGCCGACGTGGCGCCGGCTGACCCGACCACCCCGAACTATGTGCCCGTGCCCGGCTCCCAGATCTACACCGGCAGCGGGGCCCCGGCGGCATCGCTGGGTCTCGATAACGACTGGTACACCCAGTACGACACCCGGACCCTTCTGGGCCTCACGCATACGACCGTGACCATGTGGCGCAAGAGCGGCGGCGCCTGGGCGAAGGCCGGAGCGGACATCCACGGATCTCAGTGGTTCGTGAACAACACGACCACGCCCAGCACGGACGCGAAGCCGGGAGACCTCCTCCTTCGCTCCGACTCCGGCGACATCTGGCAGCGGAGCGCGTCCGGCTGGGGCAACCCCGTGGGCAACCTGAAGGGACCGAAGGGCGACCCGGGCGCCCAGGGCGTCCCCGGCGTCAAGGGCGACACCGGAGCGGCGAGCACCGTCCCCGGCCCGAAGGGCGACACCGGGGCCGCCGGTACGCCCGGAAGCAAGGTGTACGCCTTCGCCTCCGGCTCCGAAGCCTCCGGGGTGGGCGTGCCGGGGGACTTCGCCGTCCGTACCGACACCGGCAGCGTCTACCTGTACGTGTCCGGCTCCGGCTGGACGAGCAAGGGCAGCATCCGGGGCCCGGTCGGACCGGAGGGCCCCCAGGGTGTCAAGGGCGACCCCGGAGCGGGCTCCGTCAACAGCGTCAACGGCAGCCTGGGACCGGACATCACCATCACGGTCAACGGCAAGGGAGCGGGCTCTCCGGCCATCACCCTGACCCCCGCCGACGTAGGCGCCGTGGCGTCCAGCTCCCGGGGAGTGGCCGGAGGCGTGGCCACGCTGGACGACTCCGGCAAGGTTCCCGCCGCCCAGCTCTCCATACCGGCCGGAGCGGTCACCACCGTCAACGGCAAGAGCGGCCCGACCGTCACCCTGGTTGCCGCCGACGTGTCCGCCCTGGCGACCACCGCCCGGGGCACGGCCAACGGCGTGGCCTCCCTGGACGGGGGCACCCGCCTGCCCCTGGCCCAGCTCCCGTTGGAAGTGCCCACGGACCACATGTGGGAGCCCAGTGACCTGGGGCTCAAGGCGTGGGCGTTCGACCCGGCGGTTGGGATGAGCACGCCCATCTACCCCGGCAACGCCACGCTCCGCGTCACGGCGGTCAACCTGAAGAGCACCCAGACCATTACCAAAATCGTCTGGCACTTCGGCGGGTACGCGGGCGGCATGGTCGCCGGCTCCTGGGGCGCCATCTACAACGCGTCGGGCACCCGCGTGGGCACCACGGCAGCGCTGACCGGCGAGACCGTCATTGCCGGTGTGCACAACGCGGGCGGCGCCACTGTGTCCGCCCCGCTCACCGCCAGTGCGTCCCTGCCCGCCGGGGTGTACTACGTGGCGTGGTCCTTCCGGTACAACGCCACGGCCGGTGACGGGCCCATGATGCTGTGCGCCGATTCCGCGTTCGGCTCTCCGCCCAACGTTTTCGGGCTCAACAACATCAAGCGGTACGGCTCCATATCCGGCACGGCTGCCACGTCCGCCCCCGCGTCCATCACCCTGAGCGCCGTGGAGAACGGCTCCAACAGGTTCTGGGCCGCCATCGCGTAGGCAATCGACCCACCAGACCCCCAGTGCAACGCGCCCCCGTCCGGACTTCGGGCGGGGGCCCGGCACGAACGAGGGGGCACGCGCATGGCGCGATTTTCCGGGGCGACGTGGAAGCCCATCCCGACCAACTACACAGCCGGCGGACAGGACTCCGTCAGGGGTGTGGTCATCCACATCATGGACGGCTCTTACGCCGGTACCGATTCGTGGTTCCGCAACCCGGCGGCCCAGGCGTCCAGCCACTTCGGCACGAGCCGGGCCGGTCAGCTCTGCCAGTGGGTGGACACTGCCAACCGGGCCTGGGCTCAGGCGGGCGGCAACCGGACGTGGCTGAGCATCGAGAACGAGGGACGGGGCGGGGACGCGCTCACGGACGCCCAGCTCTCCCGGTGCGCCGAAGTGCTCGCCTGGGCCCACAAGACCCACGGTGCTCCGCTTCAGCTCACCACCGACCCGAACGGCAGGGGCCTGGGGTATCACGGCATGGGCGGAAGCGCCTGGGGCGGGCACACGTCGTGTCCCGGCTCCCGCGTGGTCGCCCAGCTCCCGGAGATCCTGAAGCGCGCGAAGGCCATCGTGGGCGGCTCCTCCCCGGCCCCGTCCACCGGGACCTACACCGTCCGCGACGGGGACACCCTGTCCGGCATCGGCAAGGCCCTGGGGATCAAGTGGGAGACCCTGGCCCAGCTCAACGGGATCAAGGCGCCCTATGTGATCCGCCCCGGCCAGAAGCTCAAGACGAAGGCGAGCGCGCCGAAGTACGCGCCGTTCCCCGGTGAGGCGTACTTCAAGGGCAAGCCCAACGGCCCGCTCGTCACGGCCATGGGCCGCCGGCTCGTGGCTGAGGGATGCTCCGCCTACTCCTCCGGCCCCGGCCCCCAGTGGACGGACGCGGACAAGGAGTCCTTCCGCAAGTGGCAGCGCAAGTTGGGCGACGCTGCCGCGTACTGCGACGGCTGGCCCGGCAAGCGCCAGTGGGACGCGCTCAAGGTCCCGGCGGTCTGACCGTCACCCAGCGTGCCGCCAGAGGCGGCGCACGAGCCCGGCCGTGGACGAGCTGGCCCACGGCGTGGCGCTCATCATCACTCACAGCAACTACAGGGGGTACCCGCATGATCGTGGAGTTCGCACAGAAGCACGTTGCCCGGATCTACACCGTGGCCGTGGCGCTCCTGGCGCTCGTGGCTCACTTCGTACCGTCCATCCCGTCCGCGCTCATCCTGGGCGTGGTCGCGGCGGTGCTGGGCACCGGTGAGGCGGTCCAGCGCGTTGAGGACCGCAAGACCCTGGCCGCGTACACCGGCCAGTACCGGCCGTAGGCAATCGGCACCCCAGACCCCCGGTGAGAGCACATCACCGAAGGGGACTGGGATGACGTACCGACACATCGCACTCATGGGCCGGGCCGGGGCGGGCAAGGACGAGATCGGGCGCCGGCTCGTCCGCCGGTGGGCGTTCACGCGGGTGGCCTTCGCTGACCCGCTCAAGGAGATGGCCCTCCGGGTTGACCCGGTGGTCACCTACGAGCCCGCCGGGTACGGGCCCGTCCCGGTCCGCCTGTCCGACGTGGTCAACCGCTTCGGCTGGGACGGGGCCAAGCGCCGAAGCCCGGAGATCCGGCGCACGCTTCAGCGCATGGGGTCGGCGGTGCGCAAGGAGGACGCGGGTTACTGGGTGGGGCTCGCCATGGACCGCGTGGCCGTGGCCGACTCCTGGAACCTCCCGGTGGTCGTGACCGACGTGCGACACGTCAACGAGGCCCAGGCCCTGAAGAACCGGGGCTTCACACTCGTCCGGGTGAACCGCCCCTCCGCCCCGCACCTGGGCGCCAACGCGTCCCACGAGAGTGAGACGGAGCTTGACGCCCACCCGGCGGACGTGACGCTCACCAACGCCGGAACCCTGGCGGATCTGCGCTGCGCCGCTGACCGGCTCGTCAGCTACCGGTGACCGATGGCCCCTCACCCTCACGGGTGGGGGGCTTTCTGCGTATCAAGCTACTCACGTGAGTACGTTGAAAGTGGTTATGAGCCCGCCCAGTTGATGCTACGGTTTTCCAGAAAACACGGCCCGGGGGGAATCGCGGGACGTGATCGTTTTCCCAGAAGGGCAGCCATGCCGAAGAAGGGGCAGCGCCTACCGTGGCGCCTGTCGTTCGTCTGGGTCGGGAACGGCATCAAAGCCGCGCACCCGCATTCCGACGAAGAGGGAGCGCGCCGGGCGGCGCTGGACATGTTCGAGACCGCCCGCCGGCGCGAGTCGGAACTACAGATCACCATTGAGAACCGCGACACCGGGGAGAAGTACGAGATGACCGCCAACGACGCGATCAAGGCCACGGTCAACGGCAACCTGGAGCGCATCCGCGCCATGGTCGCCAACGGCGGGGACGAGAGCGCCATTGCCGAGATCGTTGAGGAGACGGAGGGGCTTCTCAAGGAGATCAAGGGCAAGGGGTCGGTTGCGCTCCGCAAGGAGCTGGGCGACGCGCTCAAGGTGGCGGTACAACCGCAGCTTCCCGCCGACGAGCCCACCGGGGACGCCCAGGAGAGCGGGGACGCCCCCGCCGGTGAGTTGGCGAAGCCGGAAGGTGAACCGCTCGAAGGGACCGTCATCACGCCGGAGATGGAAGCCCTGATTACCAAGGGTGCGGAGGCGGCCCTTGAGGGGATCAGCCTGGGCGTGAAGATGCGGGAGATCGGCAAGACCGTCTTCCAGATCATGTTGGCCATGCGCAAGGAAAGTGAGTACCGGGGCCTCCCGGACCTCAACGCCGGGGCGAAGCCGACCCGCGACCGCGCCAAGATGATCTACAACCGCGTAAGCGATGCGCTCGCCGTGGACGACGTGGACCGGGCGGACGCGTTGGACGAGCTGAAGCGCTCCGTCCAGAACAAGCGCTCCGACGTTCTCGTTGAGTACCTGCGTGGTCTCGACGTGGACAAGGAGGCGGGCCTTGAGGAGGTCACGCGGTACTACCCGGAGGCCGCTGCCGCCTACGTCAAGGCCAAGGAAGAGGAGACCGAGGACAACCCGGCAAGCCTCATGGAGGCGGTCTACGAGCTGTACGCGTCGAAGGACATCGAGCTTCCGCGCAAGGGCCGCACGGAGATCGAGCGGGCCCGCCGCGCCGCCGCGAAGGAGCTTGAGGGCGGGCAGCCGGATGAGTCCAGGCTGACGCCCGAAGCCCGCCTTGAGAACTACTTCACCACGATCACGGCGGAGCTGGAGAAGGCGGAGAAGAACGCGGCGAAGCTCAACGGCACCCAGAAGCGCAAGGTCCGCAACAACCTTCAGAAGCTGGCGGACCGGGCCCTTGCCCTGAAGGAGGCCATCTAGCCACCCCCGGCCCCGAAGCCCCGTCAGTCCCCAGCGGACCGGCGGGGCTTCATCGTGTTCGGCGCGAGGCGGTGACGAAGTGCCGGTATGACGAAAGGTTCTGTTCCGGATAGAAGACCAACCACCAACATCTAGTAGGCATCCCGGAGGCCGCGCCACCGCGTCACTCCGTCACCGCCTGGGCAATGCGCTCCCCAGACCCGTGGTGTACCACCCACCACGAGCCCGAAGGGGGCCCGGCCCATGGGCCAGATCCGCACCATCAGCCGAAGCGGGAGTCGCTTCTATTTCGACCCCGAAAAGCCTGACCTCAAGGTCCCCGGCGTCACGTCCATCATCAGCATGTTGCCCAAGCCGTTCCTTGCGTTCTGGAACGCCAAGATGGTGGCGGAGTTGGCGGTTGACTCCCTGCCGTTCGTTCAGCAGATGGCGGAGCGCGACCGCCAGGGCGCCGTTGACTACCTCAAGGGCGCCGCCAGGCGGTACACGAAGCGCCGGGCCGACGTGGGGTCGGACGCCCACGATCTGTTTGAGCGCATGATCCGGGGTGAGGCCCTGGGCCGCGTGCACCCGGACCTGATCCCGTACCGCGACAACTTCGCGGAGTTCCTGACCGCCGTGAACCCGGAGTTGGTCCGCGCCGAAGACGTGGCGTGGAGTGATCAGCACAACTATGCCGGCTCGTTTGACGCCATCCTCAACGTGTGGCTGGACGAAGAGGGGAAGCCGACTCCGGACCGCTCCGGGGAGCGTCACACCGTGATCGCGGACTGGAAGACATCGAAGGCGACCTACCCGGACGTGGCGCTTCAGATGTCCGCGTACGCGCACGCTGACCGCATCATCGACGCCCAGGGCGTGAGTGAGCCCATGCCGGAGTTCGATGGTGCGTGCGTTCTCCACATCACGGACGAGACGTGGGCGTTCAAGCCCGTTCGTATCGACTCCGCCGACGTGTTCGCCACCTTCCTGCGGCTCCGGGAGATCTTCACCTGGGACCGTGAAACGTCCAAGACCGTCATAGGCCGTGCCATCGCCCAGGCTGCGGCCCAGCTCGTGACCGGCACCCAGCGCCGCGCCAAGTAGTACCCGCCCCCGGTGACTTCGGTTGCCGGGGGCGTTCGCGTTATCCCCAGCCTGTGGGCAATGGGCTCCCTAGACCCCGGGTGAAGGGGGAAGGCGCGGCTGGCTCAGAGCCCCGCCCTTCCCCCTGATCAACCGACACCCCAGGGGGATAGCGCATGGCGCTTCAGATTTTCGCCACCGACCCGGACGCGAAGCCGAAGCCGAAGCCGGAGCACGAGTTCAGCAACGACTACGTGTTTCAGTTCCGGTCCGGCATGGTCGTCAAGAAGAAGCCGGTCTCTCTCGCCAACTGGCGCGTGCTGACCGGCGACCCGACCGTTGCCGACGCGGTGGCCCAGCTCCTGGGCGGCGCCGTCGAGGAGTACGACCCCACGAAGGAGATGAATCTCCAGATCCTCACGGACACCCCGTCCGTGGAGATCGTCCTTGCTGGCAGCAAGGCCATTGAGGACAAGCTCATCCTCTGGGGCCGGACCGGTCCGGTCCACGAGTGCGACGGTGTGGCGTTCCTGTCCCCGCCGGAGCGCAAGGGGGAGCCGTGCGGCTGCCCGAAGCTCATGAGTGAGCGCAAGGAAGCGGCCCGCCAGGGCATCGGCCCGGCCCCGTCCATCAACGTCAGCTTCCGTCTGGCCCATGACTACGAGCTGGGCAAGGGGAAGCTCATCGCGTCCGCGTGGACCCTGGCGGAGGTCATCCACGAAGTCAAGGACGACCTTGACCGCGTCGAGGGTGAGGCCCTGTGCCGGCTGACCCTGGAACACGTCAGCTACACCAACAACGCCGGGATCAAGGTGGACTTCCGCAAGCCGGTGATTGAGGTGCTGGGTTCCTACAACGACGCGATTGCAGAGGAGCGTTGAGCGGGTACCTTCCCGGCTCGTTCCTGACCGCGAAGGCGGGGACCGGGGAGTTCGCCACGCTCCTGCGGTCCCTGCCGGACCCGGCGGTCAAGGCCCCCCTCTGGGAGTGGAAGCCGGGGGAGATCCCGCACGTCATCAGTGAGCGGCGCCGACGCTTCGGCGTGGACGAAGAGGAGTTCGTCTATGGGTAGGCGCGGGACGGTCTCCGACTACGCGGGCAACGAGCTGTACCGGGGAGACCTGATCACCTACGGGGCCCGCCAGGGCAACAGGGTCCGCCTGGCGGACGCCATCGTTGAGAAGGTCACCGTCCGCAAGGTGGACGGCATCCTTCGCCCCATGCTGCTCGTCCAGCCCACCGGGACGGAATCCGGCTTCGTGCCGCGTAAGCGTCTCCGGAAGGAATGGATCTCGAACGAACACGCGCGGCTGTGCCTGTCCAACGTGACGGGCGAGCGCGACGCGTAGACCGCACGGAAGGGCCGGACGGAACCCGCTGGGGTTGCCGCTCCGGCCCTTCGGCATTTCCAACCTACTCACGTGAGTAGGTTCGAGGGGGAACCTTGATCTACGAAATCAGCGCCGGGGACGCGCCACCGCTGGGGGACATCCGCGAAGCGTGCGCCGGGGACGAAATCCACTTGCGGGACGACTGGCGGCAACGTCCCGACTGGACGCGCTATCTGGACGCCGTGGCCCATGCGATGGCGCGCGGAGCCGTGATCCGTCAGGGGGCCGACCTTGGCTAACCCGTCGAAGGCGCGGGGGACCGCGTGGGAGTCCGCCGTACGGGATCACCTCAACGAAGCCCTGGGGCTCGTGGACGAGACGGGCAGGCTCACGGACATCTTCTCTGCCCTCAACGTGAGGCGGGCCGCCCAGGAAGGCGCCCGGGACGTGGGTGACGTGCACTGTCCGCCGTTCGTCCTTGAGTGCAAGGACGTGAAGTCCCCGGCGGTCCCGACATGGCTCCGGCAGGCGCACGTTGAGGCGTTCCACGCGGGCTACCCCTACGGCGTGGTGGTGCACAAGCTCCGGCGGGCCAACGTCCGCCTGGGCCGCGTGCACTTCGGGGTGAGGACGTGGACGCGGGTCCGCGTGGCCATGGGGCTGACCACGGCCCAGATGCGGGAGCGGTACGCCTTCGCCCCGGCGGTACGCGGCATCGACTCCACCCGGTGGTACCTCACCACCGACGTGGCCCGCTTCGCCCAGCTTGTGGCGGACCTCCGCACGGCCCTGTAGCGCGGGCAATCCGCGCCCCAGAGACCGGGTGAAGGAGGTACGCACACATGTTGTTCACTCACCTACTCGCCCGGTTCTCCCAGGTCACCGAAGAGGCGGACGGGGGTTATCTCGCCCTGTGCCCCGCGCACGGCGATTCCCGTCCGTCCCTTCGGATCTGGCGCGGGGATGACCACAAGGTCCGCGTCACCTGCCGGGCCGGCTGCCGGACCGAAGACGTGATCGGCGCCGTGGGGCTCCGCTTCCCGGACCTGTTCAACTCCGGCGGGGAGGGTCTGACCGTCTCGTCCGTGCGCCCCCAGCTCGTGGGCGTCGCGGAGACCGCAGCACTGGCCCGCTACGTTGAGGAGTCCGCCACCCTGTTGCGGAGGCTGGACGACGAAGCCGCCGGACGCGCCGCCCAGTACGCGGCAAGCCGCTTCGGTCTCGACATGGACGGAGCCGCCGACCACCTACTTGGCGTGGACGACGGGGACACCATCGAGGACTTCCCCTACCGGTCCCGCTCGTTCCTGGCGTACCCGCGCCTGACGGTGCCGCTGAGGGACTTCTCCGGGGTGATCCGGGGGCTTCAGGGTCGGGACCTCACCGGGCAGTGCCCCGGGCGGTGGCTGAGCCTGATGAACCCCGAAGGGATGCGCTGGACCGCTTACGGCGTCTTTCGTGGCGGGGGCGGGTACGGGGTCACCATCCTCACGGAGGGGCCGGGAGACGCGCTCACCGCCACGTCCGTGGGCTACGACTCCGTGGCCGTGCGGGGCGCGAGTCTGGCCGGGAGCCCGGAGTTGATCCGGGAGTTGGCCGAAGGGCTCAAGGGCTCCCAGGTCATCGTTGCCGGAGACCACGACGACGCGGGGGCCGGGTTCACCCAGCGCCTGGCGGAGGGCCTTGCCGCCCACGGGGTGTCCGTCTTCGTGCTGGACATTCCCACCGCCGGTCACGACCTGACCCGGTGGCGCGAGGATGACCCGGCGGTCTTCCCCTCCGCTCTCCACCGTGCGGTCAAGGCGGCCCGGCCCGTCCAGCCCGCCGGCTCCGCGCTCGTGGACGGGACCACCGGGGCACTCGTCCCGGACGCCGACGAAGCCGCCCGCGCGGTCCGCCTCATGACGGAGTTCGCGGAGCGTTACGGCTCGTCCGACGTGCTCAACGCTCACGCGCTCGTTGCCTTCACGCGGGGCACGATCAAGCACGCGCCGGGGCTGGGCTTCTACATGTGGACCGGCAAGGTCTGGGAGCGCAGTGACACCCGCGTCCGTCAGGCCATCCACTACATGGGCGCCGCCCTGACCGTGGCAGCCGCTGAGCTGAGCGCGGAGCACGCGGAGAAGGGCGGGGAGGCCAAGGACGACCCCGGGGCCCGCCTTCAGAAGACCGCCCAGGGCTTCACCCTGACGCGGAACATCGACTCCCTGATACGGGAGCTGCGGGCGGTCCCCTCCGTTCACGTGGACGCGTCCGCCTTCGACGCCCACCCGGACCTACTCACCTTCGCCAACGGCACGGTGGACCTTCGGTCCGGGGAGCTGCGCGACCACGACAAGAACGATCTCCTGACGTACGCGCTGGACATCGACTACCGGCCCGAAGCCGAGTGCCCCCGGTGGCTCTCCTTCCTGCTCGAAGTCTTCCCCGACCGGCCGGAGCTGGCCGACTACTTCCGGCGGCTAGTGGGGTACGGCATCACGGGGTCCGTGGCCGAACAATGCTTCGTGATCCTGTGGGGGAAGGGTGCCAACGGCAAGTCAGTGGCCACGGACACGCTGACCAACGTGTTCCGGTCGGTCACGAAGACCACCGCGTTCGCCACCTTCGAGGAGCGGCCCAGCGGCGGAATCCCGAACGACATCGCGGCGCTTCGGGGCAGCCGGCTCGTGATGGCGAGCGAAGGCGAGAGTGGAAAGCCGATGTCGGAAGCCATCCTCAAGAGGGCGTCCGGCAAGGACATGATGTCCGCCCGGTTTATGAGGCAAGAGTTCTTCGAGTTCAAGCCTTCGTTCCTTATCGTCCTGTCCACGAATCACAAGCCCCGTTTCCGGGGCCAGGACGAAGGTCTCTGGCGCCGCGTGAAGATGTTGCCTTTCACGCGGTGGTTCGCCCCGGAGGAGCGTGACCCCTACCTTGACCAGAAGCTCACGGCGGAGGCGGAGGGCATCGCGGCCTGGGCGGTGCGGGGCGCCATGGAGTGGTACGCGGGCGGGCTTCAGGACCCGCCGGTCATCGCGGACGCCACGCGGGAGTACCGGGAGACCTCCGACGCGCTGAGCGGCTTCTTTCCCGGGGTCCTTGAGCGCGACGACGCGGCCCAGATGCCGGGCGGGGACGCCTTCAACTCCTATCTCGACTGGTGCACGGCGGAGAACCTGCCCGCCAAAGAGATCTGGACCCGGCGCGCGTTCTTCGGAGCCATGGAGGAGCGCGGGGTTGTCCGCAAGAAGACCAACCGGGGCATCGCGCTCGTAGGTGTCCGCCAGGCGGTGGACGACGCGGCGCCGGCCGGTCCCGGCATCTTCGCCAAGTAGGCCCACGCGTAAGGGGGGTGGGCTCGTCATGCCCATTTTGGAGCTGTGTGCCGGGTACGGGGGGCTGGGGCTCGCCGTGGAGGCACTGACCGGGGAGCGCGTGCGCTACGTCGCGGAGAACGATTCGTACGCCTCCCAGATCCTGGCGGCCCGGTACCCGGACGCCCCCAACCTGGGGGACGTTCAGGCCATCGACTGGGCCGCACTCATCGGAGAAATCAACATCATCACGGCGGGCTTCCCGTGCCAGGGGATCAGCAACGCCGGACGAAGAGGGGGGCTGAGCGATTCAAGGTCAGCAATCTGGTTCAACGTCCTTGACGCCGTTCGCGTCCTTCGACCCGAAGTCGTGTTCCTGGAAAACGTTGCCGCGATCCGGACGCGCGGGCTCGCGGAAGTCCTCGCGGGGCTGGCCGAGAGCGGGTATGACGCTAAATGGATCAGCCTTCGAGCTTCCGAAGTCGGAGCACCCCACCACCGAGACCGGTGGTTCTGCGTCGCCGTTCCTGCGGACGCCCACGGCGAATCTCGGTTCGAATGGCGGAGCCCAACACCCCCTGAAACCCCGCGCCCACGCCGTCGAAGAAGCCGCCCACCCCGCCGAAGGCCGCGCCGAAGCCCGAACCGGTGGTCCTCGCCCCGCGGC
>NZ_JBEYVS010000065.1:0-29147 GCF_040644095.1 Streptomyces sp. NPDC047028 | reverse complement strand
AATCAGCAGTCCGGAAGAAGTGGCGGGGCAGGGGGATCAGCCACCTGAGCCATCTAGGGCAGCCAGCATGAAAACCATCCCTGCCCCACCCGCGCTGTCCCAGAGTCGCGAACTCACGGGACGCACTCAAGAAGGTAGGGCGGCATGAGCGGCGGGACGGGGAGCCGTGGGGCCGCCGGGAACGGCGGCGCGGCGGACGGGACGCTGCGCGTCGTCGTGGTCGACGACCACACCGTGATGCGTGCCGGGGTGATCGCGCTGCTCGACGGGGAGACCGGCATCGAGGTGGTCGGGGAGGCGGCCGACGGGCGCGCCGCCCTCGGTCTGGTCGCCCGCCACGACCCGGACGTGGCCCTGGTCGACCTGCGGATGCCCGTGCTGGACGGGGTGGCGACGACCACCGAGATCGTAGCCAGGCACCCGCGCACCCGGGTGCTGATCCTGACCACGTACGACACCGACGCCGACATCGAGCGCGGGGTCGAGGCCGGTGCCATCGGCTATCTGCTCAAGGACACCACCCGCCGGCAGCTGGTCGACGCGATCCGTGCGGCGGCGCGCGGTGAGACGGTGCTGGCTCCCCGGGTGGCGGAGAAGCTGGTCGCGCGGATGCGGCGGCCGGTCCAGGACCCGCTCACCGCCCGCGAGACGGATGTGCTGGCCGCGGTGGCCGACGGGCTGACGAACGCCGAGATCGGCCGACGGCTCGTCATCTCCGAGGCCACCGTCAAGACGCATCTGCTGCGGCTGTTCGCCAAGCTGGACGTGGGCGACCGGACGCGGGCGGTGGTGGTGGCCATGGAGCGCGGGCTGCTGCGGCGGCCGGGATGAGGGTGCGGCGGACCGGCGGTCGGCGTACAGGGACCGCCGGTCGGCGTGTGAACCGGTGGCCGTCTACAGGTTGCTGAAGTCCGGGCCCTTGGTGCGGGTGCGCTTGATCTCGTAGAAGCCGGGGACCGAGGCGACCGCGAGGGTGCCGTCCCAGAGGCGAGCCGCTTCCTCGCCCTTGGGGGCGGGGGTGACGACCGGGCCGAAGAAGGCGATCTGCTCGCCGTTGTCGCCGGGGACCGCGATGACCGGGGTGCCGACCTCCTGGCCGACCTTGTCGATGCCCTCCTTGTGGGAGGCGCGCAGCTCGGCGTCGTAGTCGAAGTCCTTCTGCTCGGCGTAGTCGATCAGCTCGGCGGGCAGGCCGACGTCCGCGAGGGCGCCGGCGATGGCGTCCAGGGTGGGACCCTCGCCGTTGTTGTGGATGCGGGTGCCGAGGGCGGTGTAGAGGGGGCCGAGGACGTCCTCGCCGTGCCGCTGCCAGGCGGCGGTGACCACGCGGATCGGCTGCCAGGCCTTGGTGGCGAGCATCTCCCGGTAGGACTCGGGCAGCTCGTCCAGTTTGTCCTCGTTGAGGACGGCGAGGCTCATGATGTGCCAGCGGACCTCGATGTCGCGGACCTTCTCCACCTCCAGGACCCAGCGGGAGGTCATCCAGGCCCACGGGCACAGCGGGTCGAACCAGAAGTCCACGGGGGTCTTGCCGGGCGTGGTCGCGGTCTCGGACATGCTTCTCCTTGCCGGGAAAGGTCTGTGAAGGGTTCAACCTGTCCGCGGCCGCCCTCATTCCCTGGTGCCCGCTGTCAGGTGTGCGTGGCAGGATCGGTCCTGTTCAGCCCCTGAAGCGATCACGAAGGAGTGCGCGCGTGCCCGGTGAGAATCTGTCCCGTGACGAGGCCCGGGAGCGGGCCGCCCTGCTGTCCGTCGACGGGTACGAGGTGTCCCTGGACCTGCGCTCCGCCGTCGGAGAGGGTCAGGGCGAGCCGCGCACGTTCCGGTCGGTGACCACGATCCGCTTCCGCTGCGGCGAGCCGGGCGCCTCGTCGTTCGCCGACCTCGTCGCCCCAACTGTGACCTCCGTCACGCTCAATGGCCGGGACCTGGATCCCGGTCAGGTCTTCGACGGCTCTCGCATCACGCTGGAGGACCTGGCCGCCGAGAACGAGCTGACCGTCGACGCCCAGTGCGCGTACTCCCGCACCGGTGAGGGCATGCACCGCTTCGTCGACCCCGAGGACGGCGAGGTCTACCTCTACACCCAGTACGAGCCGGCCGACGCCCGCCGCGTCTTCGCCAACTTCGAGCAGCCCGACCTCAAGGCCCCCTACCGCTTCGAGGTGCGGGCGCCGGAGGGCTGGACGGCGTGGAGCAACGGCGCCGGTGAACTGGCCGACGGCGTGTGGCGGTTCGCGGAGACCAAGCCCGTCTCGACGTACATCACCTGTGTGGTCGCGGGCCCGTACCACTACGTGACCGACTCCTACGAGCGGGTCCTGGACGACGGCACCAAGCTGGAGATCCCGCTCGGCGCGATGTGCCGCAAGGGGCTCGCCCCCCACTTCGACGCCGACGACGTCTTCCTGATCACCAAGCAGGGCCTGGACTTCTTCCACGAGCACTTCGACTACCCGTACCCGTTCGGCAAGTACGACCAGGCGTTCGTGCCCGAGTACAACCTGGGCGCGATGGAGAACCCGGGCATGGTGACCTTCCGCGAGGAGTACATCTTCCGCGGCAAGGTGACGCAGGCGTCGTACGAGGGCCGCGCCAACACGATCATGCACGAGATGGCGCACATGTGGTTCGGCGACCTGGTCACCATGGAGTGGTGGGACGACCTGTGGCTGAAGGAGTCCTTCGCGGACTTCATGGGCACCTTCGCCAACGTCGGCGCGACCCGCTTCGGCAACGCCTGGATCACCTTCGCCAACCGCCGCAAGGCCTGGGCCTACCGGGCGGACCAGCTGCCGTCCACGCACCCCGTCACCGCGGACATCCGGGACCTCCAGGACGCCAAGCTCAACTTCGACGGCATCACCTACGCCAAGGGCGCCTCCGTACTGAAGCAACTGGTCGCCTACGTCGGCCAGGACGCCTTCCTGGAGGGCGCCCGCCGCTACTTCAAGCGGCACGCGTACGGCAACACGCGCCTCGGCGACCTGCTCTCGGTGCTGGCCGAGACCAGCGGCCGGGACATGACCGCGTGGTCCCGCTCCTGGCTGCAGACGGCCGGCGTCAACTCCCTCACCCCGCAGGTGCTGCTGGACGCCGACGGCACGGTCGCCGAGCTGGCGGTCCTCCAGGAGGCCGCCGAGACGCACCCGGCGCTGCGCCCGCACCGGGTGGCGGTGGGCCTGTACCGCCGTACCCCCGCCGGGGACCTGGAGCGGTACGCGCGCGTGGAGGCGGACGTCGAGGGGCCGCGCACCGTCGTCGACGGCCTGGCCGGAGCCGAGGCGCCCGAGCTGGTGCTGGTCAACGACGACGACCTCACCTACTGCAAGACCCGCTTCGACGAGACCTCCCTCGCGACCCTGCGCGAGCACCTGGACGCCCTGACCGACCCCCTCGCCCGCGCCCTGTGCTGGTCGGCGCTGTGGAACATGACCCGGGACGCGCTGCTCCCGGCCCGGGACTTCACCGCGCTGGTCCTGCGGTTCGCGGGCCGGGAGTCCGAGATCGGCGTGCTCCAGATGCTGCACGCGTGGGCCGAGTCCGCGCTCGTCCACTACACGGCGCCCGCGGGGCGGGCCACGGGCGAGGCGCTGCTCGCCGAGGGTGCCCTGCGGGAGCTGCGCGCGGCCGAACCGGGCAGCGAGCACCAGCTGGCCTGGGCGCGGTTCTTCGCGCACACGGCCGGCACCGAGTCCGCGCTCGCCCTGCTGAAGGGCCTGCTGGACGGCACCGAGACGATCCCCGGCCTGGAGGTGGACCAGGAGCTGCGCTGGGCGTTCCTGGAGCCCCTCACCGCGCACGGGATCGCGGACGAGCGGGTGCTCGCGGACGAGCTCGCCCGCGACGACACCGCGTCCGGCAAGCGCCACCAGGTCCGCTGCCTGGCCGCCCGCCCCTCGGCCGCGGTCAAGGCGCAGGCCTGGGCCCAGGTCGTGGAGTCCGACACGCTGTCCAACGCCCTGGTGGAGGCCACTATCGCGGGTTTCGACCAGCCCTCGCAGCGGGAGCTGACCGCGCCGTACGCCGAGAAGTACTTCGCCGTCATCGAGCGGATCTGGCAGGAGCGCTCGATCCAGATCGGCATGGACGTCGTACGGGGGCTGTTCCCCTCCTTCCAGGACCGGCGGGAGACGCTGGACGCGACGGACGCGTGGCTCACCGCCCACGCGGACGCGGCCCCGGCGCTGCGCCGGCTCGTCCTGGAGTCCCGGGACGACCTGGCGCGGGCGCTGCGCGGACAGGAGTGCGACGCGGCGGCCGCGGGCCGCTGATCACATCTCACGGCTGATCGCATCGCGCGGCTGATCGCACCTGAACGCTGATCGCACCGACCTTTGGCCTGGGCTTGGCCGGTCGGTGACCGTTACGGAATTCAGGCAACAGGAGCCGTAACCCCTGGTCCTCACCTGATTGGACCAGGGGTTTTCCCTGCCTACTCGGCACCCGAACACCTGGCCTTTAGCGCCGTGTTGTCCGTATTCGTCGATAGCCCTGTAACAGCGGTTAAGAGGGAGTCCCGGCGCGGGAATCCGGTGGCCATGACGCACAACACCCCGCTCTCCCCCCGCCCCCTCCGTCACCTCGCCGGCGGCCGGCACCGCGTGCTGACCACCGCCCAGCTCCGCTCCCGCGGCGTGTCCACGGCCGAGCTGAACGAGCAGTGCCGGTCCGGCGGCCCCTGGCAGCTGCTGCTCCCCAACGTGGTCCTGCTGCACCCGGGGCCGCCGACGAGCGAGGAGCGGCTGCACGCGGCCCTGCTGTACGCGACGCGCGAATCGGCGCCGGGCGTCCCGGCCCAGCCCACCGCCGACGACCCGCACCACTCGCCGTACCCCGAGGCGGTGATCACGGGTATGGCCGCGCTCGCCCTGTACGGCTTCGCCTCCGCCCCGCCGCTGCCGTCCCTGGACCGCGTCGACGTCCTGGTCCCGCGGCTGCGCCGGCTGCGCTCCACGGGCCACGTCCGCGTCATCCGCACCCCCGCCCTGCCGACGCCCCGCGCGGTCATGGGGCTGCCCGTCGCACCCGTGCCGCGCGCGCTGGCGGACGCGGTGGCGGACCTCAGCGACGCGGCGGCGGTACGGCGTCTGCTCACGGAGGCGGTGCGCGGCGGCCACTGCGAACCGGCGTCCGTCGTCCGGGAGCTGACCGGTGCGAAGCTGCTGAACCGGCCCCAGGTGGTGGACGCCGTGGACTCGCTGGTGGCGGAGGGCCGTACCGTCGCCGAGGACCGGCTCTACCGGATGGTCGGCGAGTACGGCCTCCCCGACCCGGTCTGGAACGTCGACCTGCGCCTGCCCGGCGGCCCCCACCTCGGCGGCCTCGACGCGTACTGGCCCGAACAGGCCGTCGCCGTGGAACTGGACACGCGGGCGCCGTGCCGTGACGACGACGCGCTGTGGTCGGAGTACGCCCGCAAGCGCGAGCACCTGGAACGGCTCGGCATCACCGTCGTCCACGTCACCCCCCGCAAGCTCCGGGAGTCCCTGGAACAACAGGCGGCGGTGATCCGTACGGCCCTGATGGCGTCCGCCGACCGCGACCCGGCCGCCTATGTCGTGGTGCTGCCCCGGTAGTGACGGACCGGAGCGGGCATCAGGAGGGGAGAGGAGGGGCCACCGGACCTGAACGCCGGTGGCCCCTCCTCGCGCGTCCGGCGCGCACGCGGGCCACCAGGTCGGCCGCGGCCCCGTCCCAGCGCGGGTGGTCGAAGGCGAAGCCCGCGTCGAGGAGGCGGCCGGGCACGACCCGCCGGCTCTTGAGCAGCAGTTCGGTGTCGGAGCGCAGCGCGAGGGCGCCGAGTCCGGCCATCCACGCGGTGGCGGGCAGGCCGACGGGCACGCCCCAGGCGGCCCGGAGGTCGTGCATGAACATGCGCTGGGGCAGCGGCTCGGGGGCCGCGAGGTTGACCGGGCCGGTCAGGTGGTCCCGTTCGACGAGGAACGCGACGGCGCGGGCGAAGTCGCGGTCGTGGATCCAGGACACGTACTGCGCCCCGCCCGCGACCGGTCCGCCGAGACCGAGCCGGGCCAGCCGCAGCAGGACGTCGAAGACGCCACCCCGGTCCGGGCTCATCACCATGGCGGAGCGCAGCGCGACCTTCCGGGTGTGCGGGGTGTCCGCCTCCTCCTGAGCGCGTTCCCAGGCCTTGGCGATGTCGACGCTGTAGGCCCAGTAGCCGGGAACGCCCGGTTCGGCGCCGCCGATCACGCCGGTCCGCTCGTCGTTGGGGGCGTCGTAGCGGTGGGCGTAGACGGTGGCGGTGCTCATCTGCAGCCAGAGGCGCGGCGGCCGGGCCGCGGCGGCGATCGCCTCGCCCACCACCCGGGCGGAGTCCACCCGCGAGTCCATCATCGCCCGCAGGTTGGTGGCGGTGTACCGGCAGCTGACGCTGCGGCCGGCGAGGTTGACGACGACGTCGCTGCCGTCGATCTCGCCCGCCCACGGCCCCAGGGTCCGGCCGTCCCAGGCGACCTCGCCCGGGGCCGCCGGCCGCCTGGTCAGCACCACCACGTCATGTCCGGCCGCGGTCAGCTCGCGCTTGAGGACCGTACCGACCTGGCCGGTTCCCCCGGGCATCACGATCTTCATCGGGCCACTTCCCCTCACGGTGTGACAGTGACCCTAGCGCAGATTTGAACGCGTTCAAAACACGCCCCGGGGAAGGCGCCGGCTCAGGATTCACCGGGCGCAGTACTCCGCCTCGGTCACCGCGTCCGAGTCGCCCGCCCAGTCGCCGTTGAAGTTGAAGGCCAGGGAGTGGCGGCCGTCGGCGGTGGTCATGGCGTCGGAGACCGAGCCGTGGATGCCGCCGTCGTGGCCCCAGACGTGGACGCCGCAGGGCAGGGTGCGGTCCATGAGGCCGAGACCGTAGCGGACGTTCGGGGCGCCGTCGATCTTCACGGTGGTCTTCATCTCCTTCAGCTGCTTCGCGGGGAGCAGCCGGCCGCGCAGGAGAGCGCTGTAGAAGCGGTCGAGGTCGGCGGAGTCGGAGATCATCTCGCCGGCGGAGGAGGCGAGGGACGGGTTCAGGGCGGTGACGTCGTACGACGGGCCGGACACCGGCTGCCCGAGCTTGGAATAGGCGCGGCTGCTCGGGTGCGGGACGGTGACCCGGGTGCCGGGGACGGAGGTGGCGCGCAGGTGCAGCGGGCGGATGATCCGGCGGGTGATCTCGGTGGCGTAGGAGTGTCCGGTCACCTTCTCGATGATCATGCCGGCCACGACGTAGTTGGTGTTGGAGTACTCCCACTTCGCACCCGGCGCAAAGACCGGCGCGTGCCGCATGGCGATCGCCACCAGCCGGGCCGGGGTGAGGGTGTCGTAGCGGTGCCGGAAGAACCCGTCCTTGGCGAAGTAGGCGGCCTGGAAGCCGGGGTCGGAGGTGTAGTTGTAGATGCCGCTGGTGTGGTTGAGGATCTGGCGGACGGTGATCCGGCGGCCGTCGTGGCCGTGGCCGTCGACCACTCCGGGCAGCCACTTCTCCACGGTGTCGTCCAGGGACAGCCGGCCCTCGGCCTCCAGTTGGAGCAGCACGGTGGAGACGAAGGTCTTGGTGATGCTGCCGACCCGGTAGCGGTCGGCGGTGGAGCGCGGCCGGTGCGTGCGGAGGTCGCCGACGCCGGCCGTGGCGGACCAGGTGCCGCGGGTGTCCTTCGCGGTGACGGTCACACCGGGGGCCCCGGCCGCGACCTGCGCCTCGATCGCCTTCCGGGTGCCCGAGTGGCCGTCCTCGGCGACGGTTCCGGCCCGGCCGGCGGCGACGGCGGGGCCGGCGAGGGCCGCCGTGAGGAGCAGGGCGGTGGTGCCCACCAGTGTCGTGCGTGCGCGCATGTCGTTCCCCAGAGTGAGCTGTACGGTGCGGTCGCGGGGAGGGACTTGAGCGGGCCGGCCGGGGTTGCGCCGGTACGGGCCGGTTGAGCGAATATCGGCCATTGCGTGAATATCAGCCTTTCTCCAGCACGAGTTCGGTGTTCCGGTCCGCGGGCCGGCCCGCGAGCGTCCGGTTGGCGCCGGGCGCGTTCCAGGCGAGTTCACGGTAGAGGGCGGCCAGGCCGGTCTGCGAGAGGTCGGTGTGGTCCGCGCGGTGCGGGGCGGCGGATTCGATCAGGGTGGTGTGGAGCGAGAGGGTGCCGTCCCGGTTGTCCACCAGTTCCACGACGCGGGCGAGTTGCGGGTGGTCGACGTGGGAGGCGGTGGAGATCTCCCAGAAGGGGCGGCCGCCGGCCGTCCGGTGCGGGGTGACGACGTTGCGGTGGATGTGGCCGTTCACCCAGGCCAGCACCCTGCCATGGGTGGCGAGGGCCGAGACCACCTCGGCGCCGCCGTGCCGCCGCTCGCCCGGGCGGGCCGGGTCGGGGCGGGTGTTGGTCATCGACGTGCTCGTGTGATGGCTGAAGACGATCGCGTAGGAGTCCTTGTTCTCGTCCAGGGTCCGACGCAGCCAGCGCAGCTGGGCGGTGCCGACGGAGCCCTCGTAGTGACCGCCCGGGTCGGTGGTGTCGAGGCTGACGCCGATGACGTCGTCGGCGATCCGGAAGGCGTAGTACTGGGTGCCCGCGTCCAGGTTCGCCGGGGAGTAGCCGTGCCCTGCCGGGCCGTGCCCCTGGTGGGCGGGGTCGAGGTGGGCCTTGAGGTAGTCGTCCCGGGTGTACGGGGCGCGCCGCTCGTCCGGGGTGACCGGGCGCAGGGAGCGGGTGTGGGCCTTGAGGAAGTCGCGGTAGGCGACGCCCTTCGGGTCGGTGGCGTTCTTGATGGCGTCCTGGAGCTTCCTGGCCTCGGAGACGGTGACGTCCATCAGCTTCTTCCCGCCGATGGCCGCCTCGGTGAGGTAGGGGTCCCCGTGCGAGCCGTAGCAGCCCAGCGGGAGGCTGTCGTGGTTGCCGACGGTGGAGTACCAGGGCAGGGCGAGGCCGGGGCTGCGCACCTCGCGGACCGCGGCGGCCAGGAACCCCGTCAGGTGCGGGAAGCCGAGCGCCTTGTCGTGGTCGCGGCGGGTGGAGCCGGGCTGCCAGTACAGGGGGAGCCCGCTGTTCTGCACGCCCTCGTAGTGCCGGGGGTCCCCGGAGTCCGGGGTGATCCGGCCGCCGCTCATCACCTTCATGAACCAGTCGAGTTCGGTGCGGGCGTTGTTGTCGGTGTTGTCGCCGGTGGTCATGACGAAACGGAGCGGGGCGCCGGTGACCGGGGCGCCGCGCAGCGCGTTGACCCGCTCCACGAGGGCGACCGCGCCGGGCACCGTCAGCGCCTCCTGCGGGCGCCAGGCGTGCGGGTCGGCCGCGCGCAGGAACTCCGCGCGCAACGGGTGCTGCACGTCCGTCAGATGCAGGTCGGTGAACTGGACGAACGCGGCGAGGGCCGTACGGCGGTCCGCGCGGCCGGACCCGGGGTGCGCCAGGTCGGTGCGCACGACCCGGGGCCAGCCGGGTCCGTCACCGAGGCGGCGGTAGCCGGAGCCGCCACTGGGGGTGGCGACGGACTCCAGGGTGGTTCCCCGGGTCGAGGGGCCGGTCCTCCTGGCGGCCGCGCGGTCTGCCGGAGCGGGCCCGGCGCCGGGGCCCGAGGGTCCTTCGGCGTGGGCGGCGGTCTGTGCGGCGGTCCGGCCGTGGGCCGGGCGGAGTGCGTAGCCGGTGCCCGCGGTCAGCGAGACCGCGCCGGCGGCGGCGAGGACGGTACGGCGGCGGGCCCCCTGGGCGGAGGCGGCGGCAGAGCGTGTGCGCGACATGGCGCGATCTCCCCGGGTGCGAACGCGTCGGCAGTGGTCGCGGGGCCACCGCTGGCGCGAACGCCCCGCTCGCTCTGGATGGTCGGCACCGGGGATGACCCGTGCGTGAACGCGACGGCAACGGTCGACGCCCATCGCCGTACGGGAGCGCGGGGCGCCGACCGCGGTCACGGGGCCGACCTCGGCCGGCCCCGGCCCGGCAACTCCGCGTTCATGCGCGGGGGAAGGGGGCGATTCCCGGGGCTCGTGCCCGGGCTTGTTTCGGCGCTTGTGCCGGCGCTCGCGCCGGGTGTGTGTCGAGGGTGCTCGTCTCGGGGTTCCAGGGCGCTGGGCGTTCCGTTCTAGGACACCGGCCGTTCCGTGGTCGCCCTGCCCGAGGGCGGGCGTTCGCGCCACAGGCGGAGTGCGGTGTCGACGAGGCGGATACGGGCCAGGCCGGGTACGGCGTCCAGGTCGTGCCAGGCGGCGAAGTCGGTGGAGCCGTTGACCTCGTGGCGGAGGTCGCCGCCGGTGATCTCGCCGGTGTAGACGATCCGCACGCCGTGGTGGTCGACGCTGCGGCGACCGAGGCGGCCCCGGATCGGGACGTGATGGGAGTCGATGCCGAGGAGGCCGGTCACCTCGATGCGGTAGCCGGTCTCCTCGGTGACTTCGCGGCGCACGGTGTCGTACGGGTCCTCGCCGTGCTCCATGCCGCCGCCGGGGAGCACCCACTCGGGTGTGCCGTCGGGGGCCGGTGAGCGGGCGAGGAGTATCTGACCGTCGCGGACACAAACGGCGTAGGCCGCCACCCTCAACTTCCGTCGCATCACAGGGACGTTAGCGCGCGATGTCGGGATTGGCCGGTGAATACTCCGGTGCCGTCCAGCGCAGGGGCAGGGCGGCGGGCCGGTGCACGGCCTCGGTCAGGGTGAAGCGGACGGTCCGTTCGCCGTCGTCGCCGAACTCGGTGCGCGCCTCGCCGCTGAGGTGCAGGGTGTCGCCCGTCGTCCAGTCCAGGAGGAGCAGTCCCGCGCGCGGGTCGGTGCTCAGGTTGCCCAGGGTGAGGAACATGGCGTTGCCGGGGTAGTCCCGCCAGGTCAGGTCCACGGGTGAAGTGGCCCGCACGAAACCGGGGTTGCCGCCCCGGTGGCTGACGTCGGCGCCGGTGCCGTGGACGGTGGCGAGGAAGAAGGTGTCGGCCGAGGCGATGAACGCCCGCTGCTCCGCGTCGAGTTGCCGCAGTCGCCGGACCGCTCCCGGCCGGCGCTCGGCCGCCCACTCGTAACTCTCCCTGCGCTGGATGTGTTTCGGGCAGTTGGAGAACACCTGCTCCGCCGTGACCGCGAAACCGCGCGCCGTGGGCCGCAGCCGGCCGTTGAGGCGCATACGGCGCCGGGTGCGGGGGTCGACGGCGATGGTGCCGACGGGGGTGTCCGGGGTGGTGAGCGCGGTGTGCAGGGGGTCGGCCGGGTGCGGCTCACCGAGGACGGACATCTGCCGGGGCCCGGTGGCCCGGACGAAGCCGGGGGAGCCCGCGAGGGGCGAGGCCCACGCCCTGCCGGTGGCCGGGTCGGCGGCGCCGACGACCAGCAGAGGCTGGAGTTCGAGGAACGCGGCGGCGACCGGTTTGATGCCCTGCCCCAGCGAACGGCCCACGTGCTCGGCGCGCTCCCGGACCCCGACCCGTTCCTGCACGGCCAGCGAGCCGGCGTGATACACCCCCATGGCTAGAAGAAGCCGCAGGTCGGGGCGGTGGCGTGTGGCGCGGGGGCGCCTTCCGCGCCGTCCGGGACGGAGATTTCCAGGCGGGTGCCGTCCGGGTCGTGGAAGAAGATCCCGCCGGAGGCGGAGCCCTCCCGGTGGGCGACGACGCCCTCGTGGGCGAAGCGCACCCCGGCGGCGCGCAGCGCCGTCTCGTAGGCGCGGACCCGCTCCACCGAGTCGGCGGTGAAGGCCAGGTGGTGCAGTCCGGCGCGGTCGCCGTCGTACGACTCCTGCGCCTGCTGCCAGAGCGTGAGGACGGGTTCGCCACTGTCGCCGTCGCCGTCGCCGAGGAACGCGTGGCGGCGGCCGTCCTCCTTGCCCTCGGCGAGCAGGGTGAAGCCCAGGACGTCCCGGTAGAAGGCCAGCGAACGGTCCAGGTCGGTGACGTTCAGGCCGGTGTGGCCGGTGCGCAAGGTCATGTCTTTCCCCTTCGGCATGTCTAACCGTCATAAATGAGATTAGACAGTTAGATGCGAAGGCGTCAACCAGTGACTTACCCTTGAGTGGTTAGCCGGGGGTTGTCCGAGAAGGAGTGTCCGATGTCCCTCGTCCGCGACCCGCGCCCGCTCACGGGAGAGCCTCTCGCGCTCGACCTGCTGAACACGCGCTGGAACAGGGAAGGCGTCGTCCAGGACCTGCTCACCGACACCGACGGACTGGCGGTGTGGCTGGCGGGCAACGGGCTCGACGCGGCCCACCCCGCCGATCCGGCCGTGCTGCGCCATGTGCGGGAGGCGCGCGAGGCGCTGCGCGCGGTGGTGGACGGACCGGTCGCGGAGGGGGCCCCGCTGGTCGACGCCGTGCTGGCGCACGGGCGGGTGCGGGTACGGCTGACCGGCGAGGGCCCCGCCGAGGAGCCCGAGTTCACCGACCCGGCCTGGGGGCCGGCCTGGCTGGCCGCCCGCAACTACCTGGACCTGCTGGCCCAGGCGCCGGACCGGATCCGCCGGTGCGCCCACGAGAGCTGTGTCCTGCACTTCTTCGACACGTCCCGCAACGGCACCCGCCGCTGGTGCTCGATGGCGGCGTGCGGCAACCGCGCGAAGGCCTCCCGCCACTACGCCCGCTCGAGGGAGGGCTGAGCGGAGCGGGGTGGGCCGGTGGACAGGGGGTGCGCCTCAGGTGTCTCAGGACGGGCAGCCGGCCTGCCCGGACGCCTGTTCGGGACCGGACAGCGCATCGGCGATCCAGGCCCGGTCGGCGGCGACGCGGCTGTCCCCCACCGCCCACACGCTCGCGTGGTCGGTGCCCCGGGGGACGGACACCAGGACGTGCTGCCCCCGGCGCGGCGCGGGGTCCGCCCCGGCGTCGAGGAGGAAGGAGACCTCGGCCGGCCCGTGCGCGGGCCGGTACCGGTGTCCGACGCGCACCGAGACCCGGTCCGCCCCGTCCGCTCCCGGCTCCACCCGGACCACGCTGCCCTCGACGACCAGCCGGGCGCAGGCGAGGTCGACGCCCTTGCCGTCCGGCGCCGCTCCGTCACCGTTCGCACCGCCCCGCGCGGCCGAGTCGCTCTTGGCGTCGGCCCCGTCGGCCGTTCCCCCGCCTCCGCCCTGCGCGGCGAGCCACCCCAGCCCGGCGAGCAGGCCCACGGCAGCGGCCCCGGCAACCGACCCGAGGGCGACCCGCAGGACACGCCGGGCACCGGAGGGCCGACCGGGTCGCGACGGCGCCGCCGGCCGACGCCCAGTGCCCCGTTCCCGCCGCACGGACTTCGCCGGCGGCACGGCCCGCGCGGATGGCGCCTCCGGCACCCCGTCGCGCGCCCCGCCGTCCTGCGGCTCCTCCCTCAGGGCCTCCCCCGTCAGGGTTTCCGCGATCCACGTGAGCTGCTGCCGCAGCACCGCGAGGTCGGTCTCGGCGGCGTGGTGGGCGGAGCGGAAGGTCTCGTCGGGGTGGGCGTCCACTGCCTCGGGCAGGGGATCGCCGGTGATCGCGGCCATCAGGGCGTCGTCCGGGCCGTCGTACTCGCGCGGCTCCACGCCCCCGTCTCGGGCGGCCATCTCACACCACCTCGTCCTCGTGCAGCCGGTCGCGCAGCGCCCGGACCGCCGTGTGCAGCCGGCTCTTGACCGTGCCCTCGGGAACGCCGAGTTCCTCGGCGATCGTGCGCACCGGCAGGTCGGCGAAGAAGCGCAGGACCAGCACCTGCCGCTGGGCGTCGGGGAGTTCGTCCAGCCCCTGGGCCACGGCGAGGGACAGCACGCTGGTCTCCTCCCCGGAGGGGTGCGCGGGCTCCCGCAACGAGGCCAGCCGCTCCCCCAGACGTTCCTGGCGCCGCTTGGCCCGGTGCCAGTCCATGGCGAGGTTGGAGGCGACCACCGCCGCCCACGCCGACACGTCCCGCGGCGCCTCCCGCCCGCCCGCGGCCCGCTCCAGCAACCGCAGGCGGACCTGCTGCACCCCGTCCGGCAGGTCCGCCTGCGGCACGCCGCCGAGCGCGAGCACCGCCCGCACCCGGCGTTCCTGCGCCGCGTCCAGTGGATCCCCGCCGGCCCGGTCCGCACCGGCGTCGTACGCCTGAGCACCACGGCGCGCCCCTCCGCGCAGCACACGCCCCCCCCTCCCGCATCCGCCCCTACGACGCGCGAGCACGCGGAAACGTTCGGCCCGGCGTCCAGAACCCGGAGAGGCGTACGTCACACCGTTGTGTGACGTGGGCACGGCGGGGCAGGGACGGGCACAGCACAGCTTCCGGCGGGAGGCCGCCGCCGAGGGAACATCTGCAGCTCAGCGCGGTGTACGACGGAGTTCCGGAACCGTACGCCGCTTGGTCGTGTCCCACTTTCCGGGCAGACCCGGCAAAGGATTGGACAGGTGGACCGGGGTCGGCCGCATCATGGAAAAGCCCCGGTCATGCGAAGGCACGCAGCACGAGAGATACAGAGGGAGACGCCGTGAGGGTCGGAATCGTCGGAGCCACCGGACAGGTCGGCACGGTCATGCGCAGGATCCTGGCGGAGCGGAACTTCCCCGTCAGCGAGCTGCGCCTGTTCGCCTCGGCCCGCTCGGCGGGGACGATCCTGGACGGCGTGACGGTGGAGGACGCCTCGACGGCCGACTACACCGGCCTGGACATCGTCCTGTTCTCCGCAGGCGGCGCGACCTCCCGTGCACTGGCCGAGAAGGTGGCCTCGCAGGGCGCCGTCGTGATCGACAACTCCTCGGCGTGGCGCCGGGACCCCGAGGTGCCCCTCGTCGTCTCCGAGGTGAACCCGCACGCGATCACCGACCGCCCCAAGGGCATCATCGCCAACCCGAACTGCACCACGATGGCCGCGATGCCGGCCCTGAAGGTGCTGCACGAGGAGGCGGGCCTCGAAGCGCTGATCGTCGCCACCTACCAGGCGGTGTCCGGCTCGGGCCTCGCGGGCGTCGCCGAGCTGCACGGGCAGGTGCAGAAGGTGGCCGCCGACGCGGACAAGCTGACCCACGACGGGGCGGCGGTGGACTTCCCCGAGCCGGGGGTCTACAAGCGCACGATCGCCTTCAACGTGCTGCCGCTGGCGGGTTCGATCGTGGACGACGGTCTGAACGAGACCGACGAGGAGCAGAAGCTGCGCCACGAGTCCCGCAAGATCCTGGAGATCCCCGCTCTGAAGGTCTCCGGCACCTGTGTGCGGGTCCCCGTGTTCTCCGGTCACTCGCTGCAGGTCAACGCCCGTTTCGCGCGCCCGATCTCCCCGGAGCGCGCCACGGAGCTGCTCGCGGCGGCCCCCGGTGTGGCCCTCTCCGACATCCCGACCCCGCTGCAGGCGGCCGGTCAGGACCCGGCGTACGTCGGCCGCATCCGCCGTGACGAGACGGCGGACAACGGCCTCGCGCTGTTCATCTCCAACGACAACCTCCGCAAGGGCGCGGCCCTGAACGCGGTGCAGGTCGCGGAGCTGGTGGCGGCGGAGCTGTCCTCGAAGAAGTAATCCCGGCCCGCCACGGCATGGCACGGCACGGTCGAAGGGGCGGTCACGTGTTCACGTGACCGCCCCTTCGCGCGTCCGGTGCGGGGGTCCGGCACGTGGCCGGGCCCCCGCGTGCCACCGGTGGGACCTACTCGGCCGCCGCGTCCACCGCCTGGGCCCTCAGCGCCCGCTCGACGCCCGCGCGGGACTCCGAGACCAGGCGGCGCAGGGCCGCGCCCGGCTCGGCCGCGGCCAGCCAGGTGTCGGTCCTGGCCAGGGTCTCCTGGGTGACCTGGACCGACGGGTAGAGGCCGACGGCGATCTGCTGGGCGATCTCGTGCGAGCGGGAGTCCCAGACCTCCTTCAGCACCTCGAAGTAGGTGTCCGCGTACGGCGCGAGCAGCTCACGCTGGTCGGTCTGGACGAAGCCCGCGATGACCGCCTCCTGCACGGCGTTCGGCAGCTTGTCGGACTCCACGACCGAGGCCCACGCCTCCGCCTTGGCCTCGGCCGTCGGCCGGGCCGCGCGGGCGGTCGCGGCGTGCCGCTCGCCGGCGGCGGTCTTGTCGCGCTCGTACTCGCCGGCGATCTCCGCCTCGTCGAACCGGCCGACCGCGGCGAGCCGCTGGACGAACGCCCAGCGCAGCTCGGTGTCGACGACCAGGCCCTCGACGGTCTGGGTGCCCTCCAGCAGGGCGTCCAGCAGGTCCAGCTGCTCCGGGGTCCGCGCGGTCGCCGCGAACGCCCGCGCCCAGGCCAGCTGGTGGTCGCTGCCCGGTGCCGCCGCCCGCAGATGGGCCAGCGTGGCGTCGGTCCAGCGGGTGAGCAGGGCCTCGCGGGCGGCGGGGTCGGCGTACAGGTCGACGGCCAGCTTGACCTGCCGGTGCAGCGACTGCACGACGCCGATGTCGGACTCCTTGCCGACGCCGGACAGCACCAGCGACAGGTAGTCGCGGGTGGCCAGCTCGCCGTCGCGGGTCATGTCCCACGCGGAGGCCCAGCACAGGGCGCGGGGCAGCGAGGACTCGAAGTCGCCGAGGTGCTCGGTGACCACCGCGAGGGACTGCTCGTCCAGGCGGACCTTGGCGTACGACAGGTCGTCGTCGTTGAGCAGGATCACCGCGGGACGGCGCCTGCCGGCCAGCTGCGGTACGGCGGTCAGCTCGCCGTCGACGTCCAGCTCGATCCGCTCGGTGCGCACGAGCTTGCCGGACGCCTCGTCGAGGTCGTAGAGGCCGACGGCGATCCGGTGCGGGCGCAGGATCGGCTCGCCCTTGGCGCCGGCGGGCAGGGCCGGGGCCTCCTGGCGGACGGCGAAGGTGGTGATGGTGCCGTCGGCGCCGGTGACGATCTCCGGGCGGAGGATGTTGATGCCGGCGGTCTCCAGCCACTTCTTCGACCAGGTCTTCAGGTCGCGGCCGGAGGTCTCCTCCAGGGCGCCCAGCAGGTCGGACAGACGCGTGTTGCCGTACGCGTGCCGCTTGAAGTAGGCCTGCACGCCCTGGAAGAACTCGTCCTCGCCGACGTACGCCACGAGCTGCTTGAGCACGCTGGCGCCCTTGGCGTAGGTGATGCCGTCGAAGTTGACCAGCACGTCGTCCAGGTCGTTGATCTCGGCCATGATCGGGTGCGTGGACGGCAGCTGGTCCTGGCGGTAGGCCCAGGTCTTCATCTGGTTGGCGAACGTGGTCCACGAGTGCGGCCACTTCGAGCCGGGCGCGGCGGCCTGGCAGGCGACCTCGGCGTACGTGGCGAACGACTCGTTCAGCCACAGGTCGTTCCACCACTCCATGGTGACCAGGTCGCCGAACCACATGTGGGCCAGCTCGTGCAGCACGGTGGCCGCCCGCACCTCGTACGCCGCGTCGGTCACCTTGGACCGGAAGACGTACTGGTCGCGGATGGTGACCGCGCCCGCGTTCTCCATGGCGCCCGCGTTGAACTCGGGCACGAACAGCTGGTCGTACTTCTTGAACGGGTACGCGTAGTCGAACTTCTCCTGGAACCAGTCGAAGCCCTGCCGGGTGACGTCGAAGAGCGCGTCCGCGTCCAGGAACTCGGCGAGCGAGGGCCGGCAGTAGATGCCGAGCGGCACGCTCTGCCCGTCCTTCTCGTACACGCTGTGCACGCTGTGGTACGGGCCGACGATCAGCGCGGTGACGTACGTCGACATGCGCGGTGTCGGCTCGAACGCCCACACGTTGTCCGTGGGCTCGGGCGTCGGCGAGTTCGAGATCACCGTCCAGCCCTCGGGGGCCGTCACGGTGAACCGGAAGGTGGCCTTCAGGTCGGGCTGCTCGAAGGAGGCGAAGACGCGGCGGGCGTCCGGCACCTCGAACTGGGTGTACAGGTACGCCTGCTCGTCGACCGGGTCGACGAAGCGGTGCAGGCCTTCGCCGGTGTTCGTGTAGGCGCAGTCGGCGACGACCCGCAGCACGTTGCGGCCCGGCAGCAGACCCGCCAGGGCGATCCGGGAGTCCTGGAAGACCTCCGCGGGGTCGAGCGCGTCCCCGTTGAGGGTGACCTCGTGGACGGCGGGCGCCACCAGGTCGATGAAGCTGTCGCCACCGGTTTCGGCGACGTCGAAGCGCACCGTGGTCACGGACCGGTAGGTGCCGCCGTCCTGCGCCCCGGAGAGGTCGAGTTCGATCTCGTACGAGTCAACGGTGAGCAGCTGCGCCCGCTGCTGAGCCTCTTCGCGAGTCAGGTTTGTGCCAGGCACGCGGTCATCTCCTCGTCATGTGTCGGTTGCGCCATCCTTCCATGCGACCCGAGGAGACGGCGATGCCCGGGTGCGGTGGCCCGTCCGCACTGACCAGGCACGGGGCACCGGCACCCGGCACGGATCACCGGTCAGGTGCCGTTGGCGTTGCTGTCCCCGGTGGTCTCCTTCTTGTCCAGCGGGCGGATCACGATCTTCGTCGGCATGTCAACTCCCGTTCCGCGCAATGGTGTCGGGCCTCTCCATGGGAACCTCGGGGGCGGACGGTGTCAAGGGAGACGGGTGGGCCCGGGGTGCCGGGGGTGTCACGGCTGCCGCCGGTCGACCGCCGTCCGCAGGGCGTGCAGTACGGTGCCGACCGCCGCGCCCGACTCCGCTCCTCTGCGGACGGCCGCCAGCACGTGCCGTACCGGGCGGTCCGCGGTCAGCTCGCGCATCACGACCCCGTCGCGGCGGCCGACGGCCATCCGTGGAACGAGGGCGACCCCCATCCCGGCCTCCACCATCGCCAGGATCGCGGTCCATCCGGAGGCCGAGTGGCCCTGGTGCGGGGTGAAGCCGGCGGCCTCGCAGGCCCGGCGGGTGATGTCGGCCCAGGGGCCGCTGCCGCCGAAGATCCACGGTTCGGCGGCCAGGTCGGTGAGGCGGAGCCCGGCGGTGGCGGCCAGCGGATGGCCGGGGGGCAGGGCCGCGTCGAGCGGGTCGGCGAGGAGCGGCACGCGGCTGAAGCGGGCGTCGGCCGCGCTCGGCGCCTCGGCGGCCAGCGAGAGGGCGAGGTCCACCTCGCCGGCGGCCAGCAGGTCGTAGGCCTCGGCGGCCTCCGCCTCACGGACGTGGACGGTCACCGCCGGGTGGGTGGTGCGCAGCGCCCGCACGGCCGGTACGACGAGGGCGGGCACCGCCGTGGAGAAGGCGCCGACGCGCACCTCGCCGGCCTCCCCGTCCCGGTATGCGGCCAGCGCCGCGTCGGCGCGCTCCACCTGTTCGAAGACCGCGTCCGCGTGGCGGAGCACAAGCCGGGCCGCGTCGGTGAGCCGCACCCGGCGGCCCTGGGCCTCCAGCAGGGGCACGCCGAGCTGCCGGGCGAGGTTGGTGAGCTGCTGGGAGACGGCGGAGGGCGTCATGTGGAGGGCCTCGGCCGTGGCGGTGACGGTGCCGCGTTCCCGCAGGGTGTGCAGGATCCGCAGCTTCCTCAGGTCCCACTCGGCCATGGCGGCACGCTACCGGACCCGGCTCCCGGACCGGCTTCCGCGCCCGGGGCCCGCGCCCACGACAACCCCGCCCAGGACGAGCGCCATCGCCGGCAGGGCCGCGCGGCCGGTGGTCTCGCCGAGGAGGGCCCAGGACAGCAGGGCCACACACACCGGCTGGAGGTAGTAGACGACGCCCGCGCGGCTCGCGCCGATCACGGCGACCGCCTTGTTCCAGGCGAAGAAGGCCACCGCGGAGGAGGCCACTCCGACGTAGAGCAGGGGCAGGACGGTGCCGGGGACCGGCCGGAAGCCGCCCTGGACGGCCACGCTGACGGCCTGGGCCGGCAGCAGCAGGACGGTCCCGGTGAGGAACGTGGTGAACAGGAAGGCCGTACCGCCGAGGCCGGCGGGCCTGCGGCGGAGCAGCGCGCTGTATCCGGCGAAGCAGCAGGTGGCCGCGAGCATCCACAGGCCACCGGCGCCGAAGCCCACCCCGGCTCCGCCGCTTCCCCCGCTTCCGCCGCTTCCCCCGCAGACCAGCAGCGCGACCCCCGCGCCGGCGGCCAGCAGCCCGGCGGTGCGGCGTGCGCCGAGCCGTGCGCCGCCCAGCCGCTCGAACAACGCCATGAGGACCGGCGACGCGGCCATGACCACGCCCATGGTGGCGGCCGGTGTGGTCAGCGCGGCCTGGTTCACGAGGGTGTTGTAGAGGGCCACACCGAGGAGGGAGGCGAGCAGCACGTAGCCGGAGTGCCGCCGGATCAGGTGCCGCTGCCGCCAGGCCCGCGAGGCGCCGAAGGGGGCGACGGCGGCGAGTGCGATCAGCCAGCGCCAGAAGGCCTGCTGGACGGGCGGGACGCTGTCGTGCAGGGCGCGCGAGGTGACGAAGCTGCCGGACCAGACCAGGGTGGCGAGGGCGGCCAGGGCGAGACCGGCGAGGGGGGCGGTGGTGGTCCGGCGGGGGGCCGGGAGGAAGGGGGCGGGGGTACGGGGGGAGGTGGTGGTCGCGTTCGGGCCTGCGGGCACGTGGGTCCTTTCCTCTCGGGGGCGTGCCCCCACCGTCGCAGCGGCGAACCATCAGGTCCATCGAATCTTTTCGATCATTCCGTTCAAAGAAACTGAACAATCGACTGGAGCACGGCATCGCCGCACGCTTGACCTCGTCCGGCGGCGACCTCGGATACTCGGCCCATGCAGCAGCGCAAGGACGACGCCGACGCCGTGGACGACATCGTGGGCCGGTGGGCCGCCGTACGGCCCGGCCTCGACACCACGGCGATGGAGGTCTTCGGCCGCGTCTTCCTGCTGGCGCGCGCGATGGGCGACCGCCTGGAGAAGGCGTACGAGCGCTACGGCATCTCCCGCGGCGAGTTCGACGTCCTCGCCACCCTGCGCCGCTCCGACGAGCCCCACGCCCTCTCGCCCCGCCGGTTGTCGGCGGCCCTCATGCTCACCACGGGCGGCATGACCGGTCGCCTCGACAAGCTGGAGCGGGCGGGTCTGCTGCGCCGTTCCCCCGATCCACACGACCGTCGCGCCCTCCAGGTGACGCTCACCGAGGAGGGTCTGCGGCTCGTCGACGAGGCGGTCGGCGCGGGTCTCGCCGAGCAGACCGCCGCCCTGGCCTCCCTCGACGCCGAGCAGGCCGGCCAGTTGGCCGGCCTGCTGCGGGAGTTGCTGCGCTCGACGGCCGGGTAGCCGCCCTTGGTCTCAGGCGCCGGGCCCGAGGTGCCGGGCGAGGGTCGCCTCGACGGAGGAGCGGTCCGCGGAGTCGGCGGCCCAGGCCACGTGTCCGTCAGGGCGCACCAGGACGGTCGTACGGCGGTCGCTCGCCCAGCGGGCCACGGCCAGTCGGTCCGCGGGCCCTCCCTCGTACGGTTCCGGGGTGATCAGGACGAAGCGGCCGCCACGCAGCGCCTCGTAGAGGCGGCGGCCGTCGGCGAGGGGCACGTCCGGAACCCGGGTGCCGGTGAGGCGGTGGGCGCCCTTCGGTGCGGCGTACGCGTAGCCGAGGCCGGTGACCTGCGCCGCTACCTGGCGGCGGGCCGGGCCGACGGCGTTCAGGACGGTGGTGAGGGCGGCGCGGGCCGCCAGGGTCCAGGGGCGCTTGGCCATGGCGAGCCGGACGATCCCGCCGCTGCTGCGCAGCACCGCCTTGCCGACGGGGTGCCGTTCGCCCTGGTAGCTGTCGAGCAGTTCCGGGTCCGCGTGGCCGGTGACGACGGCGGCCAGCTTCCAGCTCAGGTTCGCCGCGTCCTGAAGGCCGGTGTTCATGCCCTGCCCGCCGGCCGGGGTGTGCACGTGGGCGGCGTCCCCGGCGAGGAAGACCCGGCCGACCCGGTAGGCGGGCGCCTGCCGCTCGTCGCTGTGGAAGCGGGACATCCAGCGGGCGTCGTGCATCCCGAAGTCGCGGCCGAGCGCGAGACGGGTGATCTCCTTGACCTCCGCCAGGTCCAGCGGCTCGTGGTCGGGCACGTTGCGGCCGCGGTGCCAGCCGATCACCCGGTAGTAGCCGTCCCCGAAGGGCGCGAGGAAGGCGAAGGCGTCACCGACGGCGTTGACGGTGAGGAGGGTGGGGGGCTCCTCGGCGAGCTTGACGTCGGCGAGGACGACGGACCGGATGACCGACTTGCCGGGGAACGGCTGCCCGACGGCCTCCCGCACCGCGCTGCGCATCCCGTCCGCGCCGACGACGTACGCCGCCCGCAGCTCCTCGGTACGGCCCTCCGGCCCGCGGACCACTACCGTCACCCCGTCCGCGTCCTGGGTCAGGCCGGTCAGCTCGGTCTCGTGCCGGAAGTCGACCCCGGCCTCGGCCGCGCGCCGCAGCAGCACCTTCTCGACCTCGTACTGCGGGAGGACGAGGAGGTGGTTGAAACGGGAGGGGAGCGCGGCGAGGTCCACCGTGAGCCGGCCGAAGAGGCGGAGCTGCTGCAGGGGCTGGCCGACCGCCTCCAGGTCGTCGGCGAGGCCGCGGGCGTCGAGCTGTTCGAGGGTGCGGGCGTGCAGGACGAAGGCGCGGGAGAGGTTGCTGATCTTGCGGGGGCGCTTTTCCAGGAGGGTGACCGGGACACCGGCGGTAGCGAGGTCACCGGCGAGGAGGAGGCCGGTGGGGCCGGAGCCGGTGACGATGACGCGGGGGGTGATGGTCGAGGTACCGGTGGTGCCAGTGGTGCCGGTCATGGAGGCCTCCTGGGGCGCCAACACTTGTGGGCCAACGATTGTTGGTCAACGCTTGTTGGCAACCTTAGAACCGAGGCGGGGGCGGTGTCAACACCTGTTGGCATACGCTTGTTGACCCACACGCGTTGGCATACACCCGTTGGCACGCGCCCGTTAACCCACAAGTGTTGGCCCACACTTGTTGACCCACACCTGTTGGCCTACGCTCGTTGGCATGACCGGCATCGGCAACACGAAGAACGCCCCGCCCCGCCGCAGCGACGCGACCCGTACCGCGATCCTCGCCGCCGCCCGCGAGCGTTTCGCCTCCGACGGGTACGAGCGGGCCACCATCCGCGCCATCGCCAAGGACGCGCGCATCGACCCGTCCATGGTGATGCGCTACTACGGCAGCAAGGAGGGCCTCTTCGCGGCCGCCGTACAGCTCGACCTGCGGATGCCGGACCTGGGCGCCGTACCCCGCGACGAGTTCGGCCGGGCGCTGGTGACGCACTTCCTCGGCATGTGGGAGGAGAACGAGGAGCTGACGGCCGTCCTGCGGGTCGGGGTCACCAATCAGGCCGGGGCCGAGCGGATGCAGCAGATCTTCCGGGACCAGTTGCTCCCCGTGGCCCGGCAGGCGTGCCCCGACCCGGAGCAGGTCCCGGTGCGGGCCGCCCTGTGTGCCGCACAGCTCCTCGGACTCGCGCTCACCCGGTACGTGCTGCGGCTGCCGCCGACGGTGGCGCTGCATCCGCAGGAGATCGTGGCGTGGGTGGGGCCGACCGTGCAGCGGTATCTGACCGCGCCGAGTCCCTGAGCCGCGCGGGAGTGAAACGCCGAGGGCGCCGGTCTCGTCCGGCCCCTACGGCGGCGTGCGCGCGTACGGACCGGAGGACGGGCGCCCTCGGCGGCGGAGACGGGGTGGGCTCAGGCCTTGGCCTGGGCGTCGCCCTTGACGTTGATGTTGGACGAGGTCGTGTCCGCCTTGCGGTGGGACTTGTCCAGCACCATGACCAGGCCAGCGATCACCACGAACAGGCCCAGCGGGATCAGCACGTAGAGGCCCACGGTCTGGATGGCGCTCAGACCCGGGCCGGGGTCGTCACCGTCGTCGCGGGTCAGCGCGAGGGCAGGGGACGACATGAGCAGCATCATCAGCGTCGTACCGGCGGCCAGGGCGCCGGCGCGCAGGGCGTTCTTCTTGTCCACGGTCCCCAAGTTAGCGAACGCCCGGAACGGCCGCGCGCCCGGGGTGGTGTAGCGGGGCCGCGCTCGGGTCCGCGGCCCCTGGGCGCGGCACACCTCGTGCGCCGCTTCACGCACCCCCCGCACCCCCTGCGGCCCGTCGGCAGACCTCCAGCAGGGCCCGCAGGCGTGGCGATGCCGTGAGGTCCTCCAGCGCCACCGGGCGGCCGTCGGCGTCGGCGACCGGCAGGCGCCAGTTGGGGTACTGGTCCCAGGTGCCCGGCAGGTTCTGCGGGCGGCGGTCGCCGACGCCGTCCGGGAGCCAGACGCCGATCATGCGGGCCGGGGTGCGGAGCAGGAAGCGGTGGACGCCCTGGATCTCGGCCTCCTCGTCGGAGCCGGGCGGTCCGGCGGCCGGGCTGTCGAGCAGGCCGAGGCTGCCCAGCAGGGCGAGCCATTCGGCGGTGTCGGCGGCGGCCTCGGCGCGTTCCTCGGCGGCCGCGCGGGTGAGCAGGCCGAGGCTGTCGCGCAGGTCGACGTGTTCGCCGGTGAGCCGGGCGGCGGTGGGCGGCAGGTCGTGGGTGGTGGCGGTGGCCAGGCAGTCGGCGCGCCAGCGTTCGGGGGGCAGGGGGCGGCCGTCGCCGGTCCAGTCGCGCTCGAACCAGAGCACGGAGGTGCCGAGCACGCCGCGCCGCTGGAGGGTCTCGCGTACGCCCGGTTCGACGGTGCCCAGGTCCTCGCCGATCACCACCGCCCCGGCGCGGGAGGCCTCCAGGGCGAGGAGGGCGAGCATGGCGTCGGCGTCGTAGCGGACGTAGGTGCCCCCGGTGGGGGCGCTGCCCGTGGGGACCCACCAGAGGCGGAACAGGCCCATGACGTGGTCGATGCGCAGGGCGCCGGCGTAGCGGAAGAGGGCGCGCAGGAGGTGGCGGTAGGGGGCGTGACCGGAGGCGGCGAGCCGGTCGGGGCGCCAGGGCGGCAGGCCCCAGTCCTGGCCGCGGGCGTTGAAGGCGTCGGGCGGGGCGCCGACCGACATGCCGGCGGCGAAGTGGTCCTGCTGGGCCCAGGCGTCGGCGCCGGCCGGGTGCACGCCGACGGCCAGGTCGTGCACGATCCCGACGGCCATCCCAGCCTCCTTCGCCGCGCGCTGGGCGGCACGGAGCTGGCCGTCGGTGAGCCAGGCGAGGCGGGAGTGGAAGGCGACGCGCTCGGCGAGGGTGTCGCGGGCGCGGGCGGTGTCGGCGGAGCGGGGGTCGCGCAGTCCGCCGGGCCAGCGGTGCCAGTCGGAGCCGTGGGTCTCGGCGAGGGCGCACCAGGTGGCGTGGTCCTCCAGGGCCTGGCCGTGGGCGGCGCGGAAGTCGTCGTAGGCGGCCTGGCGGCCCGGTCCGAGCGGCACCCGGAGGACCAGTTCCAGGGCCTCGCGCTTCACCTCCCACACCGCGTCGCGGTCGATGAGGGCGCCCTTGTCGAGGACGTCGGCGCGCAGCCGCTCGGCCCGCTCCAGCAGCGTGCCGAGCCGGGCGCGGTCCTCGACGTACGCGTACTCGGGGATCTCCTCGACGCGCAGATGCACGGGGTCGGGGAAGCGGCGGGACGACGGCCGGTACGGGGAGGGGTCGGTGGGCTCCCCGGGGACGGCCGCGTGCAGCGGGTTGACCTGCACGAACCCGGCGCCGGCGGTGCGTCCGGCCCAGCCGGCGAGCTCCGCGAGGTCGGTGAGGTCGCCCATGCCCCAGGAGCGGCGGGAGAGCAGGGAGTACAGCTGGACGAGGAGGCCGTACGACCGTCCGGCGGGGGCCGGCAGCCGGTCGGGGGCGACGACGAGGTGGGCGTGACCGGTCCGCCCGTCGGGCACGGTGGCACTCACCCGGTGGACGCCCTCCGGCAGCGCCTCGGGGAGGTCTCCGGTGCCTTCCCACACCTCGCCGTCCTCGGTCTCCACGCGCAGGCGGGTGCCGGCGGGCAGGGCCGGCTGGACCGCCTCGGCGCCGGTCCAGCGGACGATCGTCGGCGGCAGCAGCCGTTCGCGCAGCTCGCGCTCCCGTTCGGCGAGCGCGGCGCGTACGGCGTCCGGGGTGGCCGCTTCGACACCGAGGGCGGCCAGGGCGGCGACCACGGCGGAGGCGGACACGGTGACCGTGCGGTCCGGGGAGGGGCTGTAGGAGGTGGCGACGCCGTGCAGGGCGGCGAGCCGGGTGAGATCCCCGTCGAGGGCTTCGGAGAGGGCTTCGGCCATCTACAGCGCCGGGCCGTAGAAGTCCGGGACGGGGTCGGACTCGCTGGTCAGCGGGGTGGCTTCGGCGAGCGGCGGCTCGCTGGTCAGGGGCTCGGCGTCGGGCAGCGGCGGCTCGCTGGTGAGCGGGGCCTCGGCGTGGGCGCTCTCCGCGCTGAAGACGCACACTCCCCGTACCTCGATGAAGGCGGACGGCTCCGCCACGGGTTTGGAGGGGGCGGGGATCGGGAGGCGGGTCGACACGGCCACGGTGGCTCCTTGTGGGTAGGTCATCGCGTGCTGCGGTTTCCGGTGGTTGGTTTCCGGTGGTTACGGCAGGCCTACCCCGTCTCGGCGAGGGCACTCTCACTCGCTCGGGGAGCACGGGTGCCCTACGGGCGGGCTCCGGGGATGTCAAGGGGTCGTGAGGGGGGTGCACTGGGGGCATGCTGAGCGCGTTGCGCCGGCGCTGTTACCGGCGGCGACGGCGTTCGCGGTGGGGGTCGCGCTGTACGTCGGGTGCGGGGCGCGTGCCGAGGGGCCCCGTGGATGACGGGGCCCCTCGGGAGGTGGGTGCTCAGCGGGAGGTGGGTGCTCAGCGGGAGGTGGGTGCTCAGCGGGAGGCGACGGCGCCGTCGTAGACGTTGTCCGGGGTGATGATGCCGGTGATCGCGCGGGCGAGGAGGGTGGAGGGCTCCTGTCCCTGACTGGTGGAGTCCGTGTTGATCATGATGACCATGGTGGCCTTCTGGGAGGGCAGGTACATGGTCACCGTCTCGTAGCCCGGGAGGGAGCCGTTGTGCCCGATCCAGCCGTTGGCGTTGAAGATGCCGAGGCCGTAGCTGGTGCCGGGGAAGCCGGTCGGGAGGGTCTTGAGGCGCTGCGCCTGGGTCCGGGGGCTGAGGAGTTCGCCGGTGGCGACGATCTTCGCCCAGCGGCGCAGGTCGTGCAGGTTGGAGATCATCGCGCCGGCCGCCCAGGCCCAGCTGGGGTTCCAGTCTGTGGCGTCGGCGACCGCGCCGGTCAGCGTCTGGTCGGTGTAGCCCCGCGGATGCGGCTCGGGGAACTCGGGACCGTGCGGGAACAGCGTGTGGTTCAGGCGGGCCGGCCGGAGCACGCGGGTGTGGATGACCTCGGCGAGCTGCTGTCCGGTGACCTTCTCGATCGCCAGGCCGAGCAGGATCAGGTTGGTGTTGGAGTACTGGAACTGCGCACCCGGCGCGAAGGTGTTGTCGTGCTTGAAGGCGTACGCGAGCAGTTGTCGCGGAGTGAAGTAGCGCTCGGGGTCGCTCAGCAGGTCGTGGACGAAGTCCGGGTCGGCGCTGTACGGGAACAGTCCGCTGCGCATCTCGGCGAGCCGGCGCAGCGTGATGTGGCGGCCGTTCGGCACACCGCGCACGTAACGGGAGATCGGGTCGTCCAGCCCGATCCGGTGCTGGTCGACGAGTTCGAGCAGCGCGGTGACCGTGAAGGTCTTCGTCTCGCTGCCGATCCGGACGTAGGGGCGGGTGGTCATCGGCCTGCCGGTGGCGGTGTCGGCGACACCCGTCGCGCGCACGTAGCAGCCCTTGCCCGGCAGCCACAGTCCGACGACGACACCGGGGATGGCCGCCTGCTTGCGGACCTCCGCGATCGTCTTGTCCAGCCGGCCGCTCACCTCGGGGCTGAGCCTGCCCGTACGGCAGTCGTCGTTGCCGCCCCGGACGGCGGTCACGGATGTCGTGGTGGTGACGGCCGTGGCCCGGGGGGCGGGGGCGGAGGTGGCGGAGGCCGTGGCCGCCGGGACGGCGAGGGACGCCACGAAGGCGGTCGCGGCGAGCAGCCTGCGGGGAGGGGTACGTCGCATGTCGGGCGCCTCTTCCAGTCACGGTCACGACTCGGACGGCCACATCACCACCGGCGACTCGCCGAAAAAGCTCTCTTCTGATAAGCGAACCGGCGAGTCCACTCGTTCGGAGCCATTCGGAGCCACGGGACCGGCCGGTCCGGCCCTCGCCCGGTTCCATCAGGAGGCGATGCCGTCGAACTGCAGGACGCGGTAGGCGCCTTGGGCGGTCCACTGGGAGACGATCAGGGTCAGGGAGTTCGGGCCGGCGCTCCCGGGGTGGATGTAGCCGCCGTACAGGTTCTCCACCTGGGGGCGGCCCCAGTGGGCGGGCGGCCAGGTGTCGCTGCCGACGATCCGCGGGGTCGGCGCCGACCAGGGGGCGTCGGGCCGGGAGGCACTGCGGGTGCTGATCGAGCCGTCGGTGACGTCGAAGTAGCTCATGCAGTACCGGTCGCCGATCCGCTTGACGGAGAACTCGCCGATGTTGTTGCCGGGTCCGAACAGCGAGGCGGGCGGGGTGCCGTCGGTCGCCCAGTACCAGCCGCCGTTGTAGGCCCAGTTCTGCTGGGCGCCGAAGTCGCCGGCGCGGAAGTCGCCGGGGTTGATCCGGAACAGCTGGATCGCCCCCTGGTCGGCGGTGTTCTTGTGGGTGCCGTTCCAGCGCTTGGAGAAGATGTACAGCCAGCCGTCCGGGTCGATGCCGGCGAAGGACCACATCCCGTACATCGACTGGTTCACGCCCTGGTACTGGCCTGCCCAGTGGTACGGGTAGTCGGTCCAGGTCCGCCCGTGGTCGTCGGAGTAGGCGACGCCCGACATCAGCGAGCCGTCCTCCCCGGCGGGCAGCGGGTCACCGCCGATGCCGTGCACCACGGAGGTGTACTGAAGATAGGTACGGCCGCCGAACTCGATGCAGTCGTTGGGGATGCGGGTGCTCTCGGTGCCGTAGCCGTTGTCGGCGTTGTGCGCGTAGTCGAACAGCTGCCTGGCCTGGCCGTCGGGCATCGCCCACGTGAAGGAGATGGGCGATCCGGAGGGGTCGTAGGACGCCTGGTTCAGCATCACCGGGGAGCCGAGGTAGCCGTTGCCGGTGTCGAACGAGTCGCCGAACACGTAGCCCCAGGTGTTGTCGTGCTCCCGGTAGTACGGGATGGCCAGGTCGCCGCTGCCCAGCCCGACCCGGCTCGCCGAGTCGCCGGGCTGCTGGCACAGGGGGGCGCCGGTCTGGCCCACGCCGTTGGTCGCGGCGGCGGGCGTCGCACCGGCCACGCCCGCGCCTACGGCGAGACCGGCACCCAGGGCGAGACCGGATCCGGAGCGGAGCAGCGACCGGCGTGTGATGCCACGGGGCAGCCGGGGTGAGGTGGACATGGGTCTCCGTAAGTTGTTAGGCGGCCCGGGAGGGCCGGGTGTGGCTTATGGGTCCTTGCCATCAGTGGCTTCGAAGGAGTGGCCGCCCGGTTCTCCGGG
>NZ_JBEYVS010000064.1:0-29721 GCF_040644095.1 Streptomyces sp. NPDC047028 | reverse complement strand
AGCCGTCCCACTCTGAACCCGACCCACAGCAGGTAGGCGGGCGTTCCGGCGCATGAGAGGGCGACGGCGGCCAGGCGGAACCCGGACACGTCCAGCCCGGGTTCCGCGGCGCCCGTCCGCGGGCCCGTGTCAGCCCGTGGGCGCACAGGACGGGGACGGCAGCGACGCCGGCGCCTGTCCGCGCACCGTCATACCGAAGGTGGTGCTCGCCGAGGCGGCCAGGGCGCCGTTGTACGGGGCATTCGACGCGGTCACGGTGTTTCCCGACCGGGACAGGACGGTGCGCCAGCTGTCCGAGACCGTCAGCCCGTCCGGCCAGGTCCATGACGTCTTCCAGCCCCGGACGGCGGCGCCGCCGTTGTGCACGGTGACGTCGGCCGTGAAGCCGCCGGGCCACGACTTGGTGATCTTCATGTCGGCGCTGCACCCTGTGGCACCGGCCGCCTGGGGTGTGGGGGCCGGCGCGGCGGCGGGGGGAGTTCCGTTCGCCGTGGCGCTGGCGCTGGCGCTGGGGCTAGGGGCGGAGGGGGAGCCGGAACCGGAACCGGAGGAGCCGGCGGACGGAGCGGCCGGTGCGCCGCCCGTGCCGCCGCCGCTCGTGGTGTAGTCCACCCCGGTGTAGACGTTCGAGCACGGCGCGCAGCCGTCCGGCAGGGCGAAGGAGTACTCGCGGCCGCCGTTCAGCGGCTTGTCGTCCGCGTCCGTCACCCGGATCCGGTAGTGGCCGCCGGCGGCGGAGTCCGGCTGGATCTCGTACCGCTGCCCGTTGTCACCGGTCATGTTGCCCTGTTTCCAGGCGCTGCCGTCGAAGTACTCCACCCCGTGGATGCCGTTGGGCAGGTGTGTGATCAGGACGGGGGAGTAGTCCTTCTTGGCCCCGCGGGCGAAACCGATCTTGATGTCGCCGGAGTAGCCGGGGGCGGGGATGAACGACCAGTCGATCTCCCGGTTGTTCCACTTTCCCGCCTTCTCCAAATCGCCCAGCTGCTTGCCGTCGAGGGTGAACTGCGACAGGGAGGAGGTGGAGAGGTCCAGGTGGTCCTTGCTGGATCGGCACCACTCGTTGCCGTCGCCGCAACTGTCGGTGACGACGGCGTCCAGGGTCGCCCCGTTGACGTCGTCCGGCTTCCAGGTGCCGCCCTTGCAGATGCCGGCGCCGGGCGCCCCGGTGTTGGGGACGCTGCAGAAGGCGCTCAGCTTGATCCGCACCCAGCGTCCGCAGTTGAGGCCGTTGTCCCAGTCCCCCTTGATGTCGGCGCGGTCGGCCGGCACCGGGCGCGGCAGGTCGGCCGCGAACTTGCCCGGAGTGTTCCACACGTTGAGGGCGACGAAGTTCGTGCTCTCGATCTGCGCGGGCGGGATGCCGCATCCGCCGCCGTCCGGTGCCACCCCGTCGAAGTGGGTGGCGACGCCCGAGTGGGTCTCGGCGGCGTTGGCGGAGTCCGTGCCCGCGAAGTTCGCGATCAGCAGTCCGAGTCCGGACGCCGCGACGAGGCCGACGGCCGCGACCTTTCTCCTGGCCCTTTTCCTGGTCCTGAACAGTGTGAACACGTCAACTCCTGCGAGCGGGGGAGCCGATGAAGCGGGCGCCGGGCGAGGGGGCCCGGCGGAATCGGCTGGCGGTCTCCGACTGTGCCCGACGCCGGCTCCTCGCGAGCCGCGCTGCCTGTTGGTCTGCCCGAGCGGGCCGAAGCCCCGCACCATCGGCTGGGTCACCCCAAGGGAAAAACCCTGGTCCGCAACCCTCACCCATCCGGCAAGACTGGCTGCGAGCCCCCGTACGGGTGGCCGTGCACCCCCTACCGGCTGGCCGTGCGCGAACCGGAAGCTGATTCATGAATCAGTTAGAGACCATTCTATTGACTCACGGATCAGTAGCGACCTACCGTTCCAAACCAGTCAACGCGAGGTCCCACCACTCGCCGCCGCGCGCCCCAGCAGCCGCCCCATGAAGGAGCACGACCATGGGCTTTCCGGCCATGTCCCCCAGCAGAAGCCGCTTCGACACGGACCGACAGACTTTCTGGATCGGCGGCGCGTGGCGGGATCCCGCCGCCGGTCCCGACGGCCCGCGCAGCGCCGTCCTCGACCCCGCCGGCCGCGGTGTCGTGGGCCGGGTGCCGCAGGGCGACGCGGCCGACGTGTCCGCCGCCGTGGACGCGGCCCGGGCGGCGTTCCCCGCCTGGGCGGCCGCCGGCGTCGCCGACCGCCGGGCCCTCCTCACCGCGATCGCCGCCGGCATCACGAGCCGGGAGACGGACTTCGCCCGGCTGATCAGCGCCGAGATGGGCGCCCCGGTCGACAACGCCCTCGCCACGCAGACCCGCCTCGCGGCCGAGGTGTTCACCTCGTACGCCGAGATCCTCGACGGCCACGTGTGGGAGGAACGCATCGGCACCTCGCAGGTGGTCCAGGAACCGGTCGGCGTCGTAGCCGCCATCACCCCCTGGAACTACCCGCTGTACCTCATCGCGGCCAAGGTGGCCGCCGCCCTCGCCGCGGGCTGCACCGTGGTCCTCAAGCCGAGCGGCGACGCCCCGCTGAACGCCTTCCTCCTCGCCGAGGTCGTCGCCGAGGCGAGTGCGGAGGTGGGGGCACCGCCAGGAGTGTTCAACCTGGTCAGCGGGAGCGGCGGAACAGTCGGCGCCGCCCTGGTCTCGGCCCCCGGCGTCGACGCGGTGTCCTTCACCGGGTCCACCGAGGCCGGCCGCGCCGTCGCCGCGGCGGCCGCCGGCACCGTCAAGAGCGTGGGCCTGGAACTCGGCGGCAAGTCGGCCCGGGTCATCCTCGCCGACGAGCCGGACGGGCCCGAGGTCACCGGCCTCGACGAGGCGGTACGGCTCGCCCTCGCCGACGTCTTCTACAACACGGGGCAGACCTGCACGTCCTGTTCCCGGGTGCTCGTCCCCGACGCGCTGTACGACGAGGTGGTGCGCCTGGCCGAGCGCGAGGCCCGGAACTGGCGGCTGGGCGACCCCGCCCTGCCCGGCAACCACATCGGGCCCGTCGCGACGGCCGCGCAGTTCGACAGCGTGCTGGCCCACATCGACCGCGGCACCGCGGAGGGCGCCCGCCTGGTCACCGGCGGCAGGGCCACGCCCGGAGACGTCCCGCGCGAACTCGCGGACGGCCACTGGGTGCTGCCCACCGTCTTCGCCGACGTCACCGGGGACATGGCCATCGCCCGCGCGGAGATCTTCGGACCGGTGGTGTGCCTGATGCGCTACCGGGACGAGGAGGATGCCGTCCGCATCGCCAACGACTCGATCTACGGCCTGGCCGGAGCGGTGTGGTGCGCCGACCGGGCCCGCGCCGAACGGTTCGCCCGCCGGATCAGGACCGGCCTGGTCACGGTGAACGACGGGGAGTTCAACGTCCGTGCCCCTACCGGCGGTTACAAGCAGTCGGGCATCGGACGCGAGCTCGGCGCGCACGGTCTGCACCACTTCCTGGAAACGAAGACCATCCAATGGTGACGCGACAAGGGCGGCGCCCCGAGCCGGCCCGCCGTCCCTCGCCACGGCAGCTACCCGAGAGGACTCCGATGGCCGGCCCACCACCCCATCCCAGCCGGCGGCACGTGCTGATCGCCGGCACCGGCGGCACCGCCGCTCTCATGCTCAGCGGCTGCACGGGGGCGGCCACGGCCGCCCGCCCCGGCCCGCTCGCCGACGTCTCCGCCTGGGCCCCTGGGCCCGGCGATCCTGCGGGCGCCCGGCGCCACGGCACGGTCGTCACGGCCTGGTCGAACGAGGCCCAGTCGTACGACCCGGCCGTGGGCTGGGACCTGCACAGCTGGGAAGCGATCTCCACGGTCCTGTACGCCCCGCTCTACCAGTACGCCCGGCAGTTCGACGGCCCCGCCCCGCACGCGGCCGCGCGGATGCCCCACATATCGGCCGACCGCCGGGTCTACACCATCCCGCTCCGGCGCGGCGTGAAGTTCCACAACGGCCGGCCCGTGACCGCACAGGACTACGTCGACACCTGGACCCGGCTGATGGACCCGGAGCTGGCGTCCTGGGCGGCGAGCTACCTCTTCGGCATCGACGGGGCGGAGGCGGTCAACGCCAAGAAGGCCAAGCGGATCCGTGGGCTGCGCGCCCTGGACCCGTACACCCTGCGCGTCCACCTCAGGGAACCCGACGTCCTCTTCCCCGCGCTGCTGTGCCAGCCGTACACCGCTGCCCTGCCCGGCGAGGAGATCCGCCGCCTCGGGTCCGGCTTCGGCCGCACCCCGGTGGGCAACGGCCCGTTCCGCATCACCGAGTACGACAGCAAGCGCCGGCGGGCCGTCTTCCGGGCGTTCGACGACTACTTCTGGCGCGGTACCCCGCTCATCGACACCCTCGAATACCGCTGGGGCATCGACTACCCGCTGCAGAGCCTCCAGCTGGGCGGCGGCCGGGTCGACGTCCTCGGCGAGGGCCTGGTGGCCAGCCAGGCCGCCAAGTTCACCGCGGACCCCTCGACCCGGGAACGCTACGTGCAGCCCGTCCCGGTGCTCGGCACCCAGTGGATCACCCTGAACACCAAACGCCGCCGGGAACTGCGCGACGTCCGCGTACGGCAGGCCCTGAACTGGGCCGTCGACCGGGAGCAGCTCATGCGCCTGTCCTTCGGCCTCTCCGAACCCTGGGGCTGTCCCTTCCCCGAAAAACTCGTCCACTACACCCGGACCGCCAAGCCCTACACCTACGACCCCGACCGCGCGAAAGCGCTGCTGCGAGAAGCGGGCGTCACCCGGCTCCGCCTCGAATTCATGCACGGCACCCGGGACCCGTGGCCGCTGCTGGGCCAGGTCCTGCAGCAGCAACTGGAGGCGGTGGGCGTGGAGATCACCCTCAACGCCATGAGCCAGGCGGCGTTCGACCTCGCCTCCTCCAAGGGCGAGGGCGACATCTACGGCACACAGATGTACGTCACCCTCGGCAGCGGCATCGAACTGGCCTCGACCTGCTTCACCTCCGACGCCGCCCAGAACTACACCGGCTACGCCAACAAGCGGGTGGACCGCCTCGTCGCCAAGGCGCGCACCGCGCCCACGATCGAGGCGTCCAACGTGTACCTGGCGAGCGCCGAGGAGGAACTCGTGCGGGACTCCGCCGCCGTCTTCATCGGCAACATGAACTTCCTGGCCGCCCGCGCCCCGAAGATCCACAACTACCAGATGCGCGGCGAGACCGGCACCTACTACGACCGGCTGTGGGTGAAGGCATGAGCACCGTCCCCGTCACTCCCCAACCCGCCGTCTCCGCGCCCGCGCCCGAGGCCGGCGTCCCCGGCCAGGCACCCGCCTCCGTCCGGTCCGCCGGACCGAGGGGCAGACGCCTCTGGCTCGCGGGCGTGTGCCTGCTCGGCGTGCTGGCGCTGCTCGCCGTGCTCGGCCCGCTCGCGGGATCGCCGTACACGATCCACACCGCCAGCCTCGACGCCAACGGACTGCCCGCCGGCGTCGGCAGCGGCGGGCACCTCCTCGGCACCGACTCCATCGGCCGCGACATGCTCGCCCGCTCCTTGTACGGACTGCGCGCCACACTGATCATCGCGCTCGTCGCCAACGTCACCTCCGTGGGCCTCGGCGCACTGGTCGGCCTGGTCGCCGGCTTCTACCAGGGCTGGCTCGGGCAGTGCCTGATGCGCCTGGTCGACGTGTTCCTGTCCATCCCGACCGTGCTCTCCGGCCTTGCGCTGGCCAGCATCGTCGGCCGCGGCACGACCGGCATCATCGTCGTCGTGACCGCCCTGTACTGGGCCTGGACCGCCCGCCTCGTGCACGGCGAGACCGTACGGCTGCGCAACCGCGGCTACGTGGAGGCCGCCCTCGCCCACGGCGTCAGCCGGCACACCGCGCTGCGCCGCCACGTCCTCCCGCACCTGTCCACGCTGCTGCTCAACGTGGCGGCCCTCAACGGCGCGGCCGTCGTCGTGGTCGGCGCCGGGCTCTCCTACCTCGGCGCCGGCATCCAGCCGCCGACCCCCGAACTCGGCAACATGCTCGCGGACGGCTCGGACAGCATGACCTACGCCCCGCACACCCTGATCGTCCCCCTCGTGCTCATCATCGCGACCGTCCTGGCCTTCGTCCTGATCGCCGAGGGACTCAACCGCCGCAATCCTCTCTCGGAGCGACGCTCATGGCTCGACGCATAGGCATCCGCATCCTGCTGGGCGCGTTCACCGTGACCGCCGTGGTGCTGCTGACCTTCGTACTGCAGTACGTCGTCCCCGGCGACCCCGCCCGCAGCATCGCCGGCCCCAAGGCCAGCCCCGAGGTGCTGCACCAGATCAGGGAGCGCCTCCGGCTCGACGACCCCCTGTGGTCCCAACTGGCGCACTACCTCGGCTCCGTGGCGCGGGGCGACCTCGGCACCTCCTACTCCCACGACCGCCCGGTGCTGTCGATGATCCTGGAACGACTGCCGGCGACGGCCGCGCTCGCCGGCGCCGCCCTCGTGGTGGAGGTCGTCCTCGGCGGACTGTGGGGCCTGTGGGAGGCACTGCGCCCACGGCGCAGCTGGCTGCTGGCCACCGTCAACGTCGGCCTGCTGTCGATGCCGGTGTTCTCGCTCGGCTTCCTGCTGCTGCTCGCCCTCGGCTACAAGCTGCCCCTCTTCCCCATCGACGGCGGGACCGGGGCCGCGCAGATCGTCCTGCCCGCCCTGACGCTCGGCCTGCTGGGCGCCCCCTACTACGCGAACGTGGTGCGGGACAGCACCCGCGAGGCGCTCTCCTCCGCCTACGTGCGCACCGCCGTCGCCAAGGGACTCTCCCGCAGGCGCATCGTCGTCACGCACGTCCTGCGCAACACAGCCTCCCCGGTGACCACGCTGCTGGGCATGGACGTCGCCGTGTTCCTGTCCGGTGTCGTCTTCGTGGAGACGATCTTCGGCTGGCCGGGCATCGGCCAGATGCAGACCGAGGCGTTCGCCGCCCTCGACCGTCCGCTGCTCACCGGGACGGTGATCGTCGCCGCGACCCTGGTGGTGACGGCCAACCTACTGGTGGACCTGATCAGGACCGTCATCGACCCCCGAGCCGCATCGGAGACGCTGTGACCGCCCCTACGCAAAGCGCCACCGCCCGGTGTCTGGGCAGCGACGTCACGATCGACGGCCTGACCGTCGCCTACGGCGAACACGTCGCCCTGCGGGACGTCTCGTTCACCGTGCCCGCCGGCACCACCACCGCCCTGGTCGGCGAATCCGGCTCCGGCAAGTCCACCCTCGCGCTCGCCGCCGGCCGCATCCTGCCGGCCGGAGCCCGCATCACCGGCGGCACCGTCCGCGTCGGCGAGGTCGAACTGACCGCGCTCACCGGGCGGGAACTGCGCGCGGCCCGCGGCCGCACCGCCGCCTACCTCGCCCAGGACGCCTCCGCCGCCCTCAACCCCGTCGTCCGGGTGGGCCGCCAGATCGCCGAGGTCTACCAGGTACGGGACGGCGCGAGCCGGGCCGAGGCCGGCCGGCTCGCCCGGCAGGCCCTGGCCGACGTCGGCATCCCCGACCCCGACCGCGTCGCCCGGCTCTATCCGCACGCCCTGTCCGGCGGCATGCGCCAGCGCGTCATCATCGCCATGGCGCTCGCCTTCCACCCGCAACTGCTCATCGCCGACGAGCCGACCACCGCGCTCGACGTCACCGTGCAGGCGGAGATCCTCGGCCTGGTCAGCCGGCTCCAGCAGGAGTACGGGCTCACCGTCGTCTGGATCACGCACGACCTCTCCGTCGTCGCCGAGATCGCCGACCACGTCGCCGTGCTCTACGGCGGTCGGCTGGTCGAGCACTCCGACGTGCTCACCCTCTTCGAAGGCGCCCGCCACCCCTACAGCCAGGCACTGCTCACCTGCTTCCGCAGCGGCCGGGACGCGGCACCCAAGACCCCCTTCACCACCATCACCGGCAGCCCGCCCGTCGGCGGAACGCCCCCCGGCTGCCCCTTCCACCCCCGCTGCCCGGACGCCGACGCCCGCTGCGGCACCGACCTGCCCGAGCCGATCATGCTGTCGGACGAGCACACCGCCGCCTGCCACCGACTGGAGGAGACCCCATGAACGGAGCAGTCCCCGCCGCCTGCGACGTCCGCGCCGTTCCCACCCCGGTGCCGCTGCTGGAGGCGACCGGCATCACCAAGCGCTTCGGCCGGCACACCGCGCTGGACGCGGTCGACCTGCGCATCGAACAGGGCCGCACCGTCAGCATCGTGGGGGAGTCCGGGTCGGGGAAGTCCACTCTCGCCCGCGTCCTCATCGGCCTGGAGCGGGCCGACGCGGGCACCGTGCACTTCCAAGGCGAGCCGGTCCGCGGCCGCCGCACCCGGCAGCGGTTCCGGCGCAGCGTCGGCATGGTCTTTCAGGACCCCTACGAGTCGATCGACCCGCGCCTGACGATCGGCGAGGTCGTCGCGGAACCGCTGCGCGCCCACGGACTGTACGGGGACGGCGGGCGGGAGCGGGTGCGGGACCTGCTGGACTCCGTCGGCATGGAGGGCGTCGACCAGGACGCTTACCCGCACCGGTTCTCCGGCGGGCAGCGCCAGCGGGTGTGCATCGCGCGCGCCCTGGCCACCGACCCCGGACTCGTCGTCTGCGACGAACCCACCTCCGCGCTCGACGTCTCCGTGCAGGCCCAGATCCTCAACCTGCTGCTGGACCTGCAACGGCGTCGCGGGCTGGCCTACCTGTTCATCACGCACGACCTCGACGTGGTCCGCCGGATCAGCGACGAGGTGAGCGTGCTGCTGCGCGGCACGGTCGTCGAGCACGGCAGCGCGGAGCAGATCACCCGCGACCCCCGGCACGACTACACGCGCCGGCTCCTCGACGCCGTCCCCGCCGCCTCCCCCCGCGAACGCCGCATCGGGGCGGCGCCGCGACCCTGAAACCCAGACCCCCAGTCCTTCCCCCTCTCATTCTTCTTGACTTGCGAGTCAGTCAACTTCCAAGGTGTGTGTCATGTCTGAAGCATCCAAGGTCACCCAGGACGTCTACGACGTCGTCATCGTCGGCGGTGGTCACAACGGACTCGTCGCCGCCGCCTATCTCGCCCGCGCCGGGCGCTCCGTGCTCGTGCTGGAACGCCTCGGCGTCACCGGCGGGGCAGCGGTGTCCACGCGCGCCTTCGCGGGGTTCGACGCCCGGCTGTCCCGCTACTCCTACCTCGTCTCGCTGCTCCCGTCGAAGATCGTCGACGATCTCGGGCTGCGCTTCGCGGTCCGCAAGCGCTCCGTGTCCTCCTACACGCCCACCACGCGCGACGGCCGGGACACCGGCCTGTTCGTCGGCGGCGGGGAGGAGCGCACCCGTGCCTCCTTCCGGCAGCTGACCGGCTCCGACGCCGAGTACGAGGCGTGGCGGGAGTTCTACGACATGACCGCGCGCGTGGGACGCAGCGTCTTCCCCACGCTCACCGAGCCGCTGCCCAGCCGCGCCGGGCTGCGTGAGCGGATCGGCGACGACACCGCCTGGCACACGCTCTTCGAGCAGCCGCTCGGCGCCACCATCGAGGAGCGGTTCCGCGACGACCTCGTACGCGGCGTGGTGCTGACCGACGGCCTCATCGGCACGTTCGCCGACGCGCACGACACCTCCCTCGCGCAGAACATCTGCTTCCTCTACCACGTCATCGGCGGCGGCACCGGCGACTGGGACGTCCCGGTCGGCGGCATGGGAGCCTTCACCGACGCCCTCGCCGGGGCGGCCCGCGCGGCGGGAGCCGAGATCGTCACCGGCCACGAGGTCCTGCGCATCGACCCCGACCAGCCGCACGCCGTCGTCACTTACCGCGACGGCGACCGCGAGACGACCGTGGCGGCACGCGACGTCCTGGTCAACGCCTCCCCCGAGACGCTGGCCGGCCTCCTCGGCGAACCCCCGGCCGAGCGGGCCGAGGGCGCCCAGATCAAGGTCAACATGCTGCTGCGCCGGCTGCCCAGGCTGCGGGACACCTCCGTCGACCCCCGCGAGGCGTTCGCCGGCACCTTCCACATCGCCGAGGGCTACGGCCAACTCGCCACCGCCTACCGGGAGGCCGCGGCCGGCGCGCTGCCCACGTCGCCGCCCTCGGAGATCTACTGCCACTCCCTGACGGACCCGACGATCCTCGGCCCCGAACTGGCCGGCAGCGGCTACCAGACGCTGACGATGTTCGGACTGCACGCGCCCGCCCGCCTGTTCGCCGAGGACAACGACGGGGCGCGCGACACCCTGCTCAAGGGCGCCCTTGAGCAGCTCGACGCGGTCCTCGCCGAGCCGATCGCCGACTGTCTGGCCGTCGACGAGGACGGCAGGCCCTGCATCGAGGCCAAGACGCCGCTGGACCTGGAGAAGGAACTGCGCCTGCCGCAAGGGAACATCTTCCACCGCGCGCTGGCCTTCCCGTTCGCCGACGAACCGGACGGCGTGGGCCGCTGGGGCGTGGAGACCTCCCACGCGAACGTGTTCCTGTGCGGCGCCGGTGCGGTGCGGGGCGGCGGCGTCAGCGGCATTCCCGGGCACAACGCGGCCATGGCCCTGCTCGAACGCTGACGCACACCCGGCAGACCTGTTGGAGGAGGACGCGTGACACTCGCACTGCGCTGTGCGCGGCTCGTCGACGTCGAGGCGGGCGCGTTCCTGCCCGACCCGACCGTCGTCGTGGAGGGGGAGCGGATCCGGTCCGTGCGCCCCGGAACGGACCCCGTCCCCGACGGCGTCGAGGTCCTCGACCTGGGCGACGCCACGCTCTGCCCCGGCCTGATCGACCTGCACACGCACCTGGTCGGCATCGCCGCGTGCGGGGACCCGGTCCAGGAGATCAAGCAGAGCGCCGCCCAGCAGGCGTTCGAGTCGATCGTGCACGCCCGTGACACCCTGCACGCCGGTTTCACGACGGTCCGGGACGTCGGAACCTACCGGGCGTTCGTGGACACCGCTCTGCGGGACGCCATCGACCAGGGCATCGTCCCCGGCCCCCGGATGGCCGTGGCGGGCGCGTACATCACGGTCTCCACCGGCGGTGGCATGATCACCGGGCTCGCCCCCGACATCGTCCTGCCCAGGGAGTTCCGCTTCGGTTCGGTGCGGGACGTGGACGACGTACGGGAGCGGGTCCGGGAGATCCTGCACGGCGGGGCGGACCTCATCAAGGTCATCGGTACCGGCGCGGTGATGGCGACGGGCACCGTCCCCGGCGCGCCGGAACTCACCGAGGCGCAGATCCGCGCCGCGGTGGAGGAGGCCGCGCTGTACGGGGCGTACGTCGCCGTCCACGCGCACGGCACCGAAGGCATCAAGAGGGCGGTCCGCGCGGGAGCCCGCTCCATCGAGCACGGCTGCTACCTCGACGACGAGGGCATCGACCTCATGCTGGAACACGGCACCTACCTGTCCGCCGACATCTGGTGGAGCGACTGGCTCCGCGAGCACGCGGACACCGCCGGCTTCGACGCCGAGACACGGGCGAAGAACGACGAGGCCACCGAGGCGCAGCGCACCGCGTTCACCAAGGCGGTCCGGGCCGGCGTGCGGATCGGGTTCGGCACGGACGCCGGGGGATTCCCGCACGGCCTGCAGACCCGGCAGCTCGCCACCCTGTGCGAGCACGGCATGACGCCGCTTCAGGCGCTGCGCGCGGCCACGCTCACCGGCGCCGAGTGCATGGGTTGGCAGGACCGCGTCGGCTCCGTCACCCCCGGGAAACTCGCCGACCTGATCGCCGTACCCGGCACGTCCGACGACCTGACGGCCTTCACCGACGTGCGTTTCGTGATGAAGGGCGGCCAGATCGTCAGGAACGAACTGCCGGGAACGCGCCTCTAGGCCAAGGCGAACGTCGCCTGATGCGGCCTTATCGCCAGCAGTAGCCGTAGTAGAAGCCGAGCGCGGCGACGGCATCCGGACCAAGCTCCGGATGCCGCGCGCTCATGGTGGCCTCAGCAGCCCGCGTTGCCGCCACCAGGTCCTCGCCCTGGAAGGGCAGCGCCAGCATCTCCGTCAGCAGCGCCTCAAGCTTCGGCCGCAGCTCTGCGACGACATCCCCGAATTCCTGTTCGAGCCTTTCGGGGTCCAGGTGCGGGAAGCCGAGAGGCTCGCGCGTGACGAACAGCCTCACGGCCCGGCTGAGCAGATCATCGACGGACACGAGCATGAGCCTGGCCCGCCCGTCAACTCCCGAAAAACACGCCCTGGCCGATGTGGGCGGAGCGCCTTCACCTCAACTGGTACCTGGCGTAGGCCGCTTCGGCAGAGTCATGCCGGAGACGCAGATCTGGCACGGTCCCCGGTGATGACGAGGTGCATGGCGACCAGGATCAGCAGGCCGCCCAGCACCGTGCGGGCCGTCGGCGGGACGCCGATGAGCATGCTGAAGGCGGCCACGAACAACGGCTCGCACGCCATGACGACGGCGGCCGTGGCGGCCGGCACCCGGGACTGCGCCCACGTCTGCACCGCGTACATGCCCAGCGTCGCCAGCAGGGTGGAGTAGGCGAGCCATCCCCAGCCGGCCCCTGTGTCCGGCAGGTCGAGACCGTCGGGGAGGGCCCATGCCGCCCCGATCACTCCCGAGCCCAGGATCTGCAGCGACGCCAGCCCGTAGACCTTGTTGGCCGACGCGTACGCGGACAGCAGGGCCATCTGCACCGAGTAGCACACCGCGCCCGCCAGGGTCAGCCACGTACCGGCGCCGAACGAGACGCCGTTGAACGAGATGACGGCAAGACCCGCCGTCGCCGCCGCCACGGCGCCCCAGACGGCCGGGGCGACCCGGGCCCCGAACAGCAGGCGTGCCACGAGCGGCGTGAGAACGACGAACAGGGAGGTCAGGAAGCCGGATTGGGACGCGGGAATGTGGTGCTGCCCCGCCACCTGGAGCATGGTCCCCGAGCCCAGACAGCAGGCCAGGGCCAGTCCGGCCAGGACGTGCCGGCGGCCGAGCGCCAGGATCGCCCGGGGCCTGACCGCCACCATGAGGACGCCGGCGGCGAGGAAGCGTACGGCGACGAGACTCGCCGTACCCATCTCGGGCAGCAGCCAGACCGTGGCGAGATAACTCCAGCCCCACACGGCGGTTGCGCCCGTCAGCGCGATGACGGCGACGCGCCGTCCCCGTGCCTTGTGCGCGGTGGCGGGATACGTCCCCGAGTCGACGGCGCTCACGGCACCCCCTGCGATGTGGGGCGCTGACGCCCGGACCGGACGCGATGGCACGCGTTCACGGGAAGCCTAATTACTGACTGGCCCGTCAGTCAACAAGAAACCCTGGCCCCGCGTGCTTCAGGCCCCCGCCGTACTCCGCGCCCGCCGCACTCCCAGCAGGTCCGCGGAGATGCCGAGCTGACCGGCCACGTGCTCGCGTACCCAGCGCTGGGCCTCCGCCTTCTCCAGCGCGCCGCGCCGGGCCACGAGCTGTACGGCGAGGCCGTCGAGGAAGAGGGTGATGCGCCAGGCCGCCGCCCGCGGGTCGACGCACCGGAACTCGCCGCTCGCGGCCCCCTCCTCGACCAGGGCCGTCATATGGGCCTTCCACTCGGCGTCCATCTGCTGCATGACGTCCTGGAGTCCCTGTTCGCGCATGCCCGCTGACCAGCCATCGATCCACAGCCGCCAGGACGGTGTCTGCCCGACCGGGGAGTAGAGCCGCAGCAGCGCCTTCATCCGGGCGACCGCGGTCGTCCGCCGGCCGACGGTCGTGCGCAGCGCCTCCATCTCGCGGCGGGCCGCGTGCGCGAACGCCTCCTCGACCAGCTGCTCCTTGGTCGCGAAGTGGTAGTGGACCAGTCCGCTGCTCACGTTCAACGCTCCGGCGACGTCGGCGACCCGGGTCGTCGCGATGCCCCGTTGCTTGATCTGCTCCACCGTCGCGTCGAGGATCTCCTCGCGCCTGAGAATGACCTGTTTGCGTGCCACGCCGACCACCTTAGCGCTCCTCCTGACTCGGCTGTCAGGAAGGGGCGGGCCGGCGGACCCCGCCCCTTCACGGCTGTACGACGGCGGGTCAGCGCGCCCGGCCCTCCGCGGTGTGCGCGCTCAGCCGGAACTGCTCAGGAGGCCGGGCGGCGCCCGTCACCAGGTCCGCCGTCAGTTCGCCGATGAGCGGCGCGAACTTCGCCCCGTGCCCCGAACAGGGGGAACAGACGACGAACGGGCCGACGCGGTCGAGGAGGAAGTCCTCGCTCGGCGTGAAGGTGAACAGACAGCTCGACTCGGACCGCGGCACCGGATCCAGACCGGGCAGCCACCGGCGGACGTACTCGCTCACCCGGGCCCGGGACGCGGCGGTGATCACGCCGTCCCGGCCGGCCGCCGTCGTCCGGCGGCCGCCGTAGTGCTCGCCGATCTTGCGGTCGTCGCCCGGCCCGCCGTCCCGTCCGCCGGCCAGGTGGTAGATGCCCGGTCCGTCCTCGTGCAGCACGCTGGGCCACGCCCGTGCGGCCGGGTCCAGCCGGGGGAAGTGGAAGGTGTCCTGCTGCGTGACGGTCAGCGGCGGCAGCGCGACCAGGCCGTCGAGCAGCCCGGCAGTCCAGGCGCCGCCCGCGACGACCACCTGCCGGGCGAGCAGCGTCGTACCGTCGGCGAGCACGACCCGCGCGCCGTCGCCGTCCGGGGCGAGGGAGCGGACCTCGGCGCCGTGCCGGACGACCGCGCCGAGGACGACGGCGGTGGCGAGGAACGCGGCCACCGCCGCCTCGGCGTCGACCGTGCCGCCCTGGGGGTGGTGCACGACGGGCCCCTCGAACCGCATGCCGGGCCAGCGGCGCTCCGCCTCCGCCGCGTCCAGCGTCTCGTGCGGTACGCCGGCGGCGGCGAGCTGCGCCGCGACCGACTCGGCGTACGCGCGCGTGCCGAAGTCCACGCTTCCGAGCATCCGCAGCAGGTGCGCGTCGGCCTGGAGTTCCAGCTCCCGCCACAGTTCGAAGGCCCGCCCGGTGAGCCGGGTGTAGAGGGGGTCATCGTAGCCGCGCCGTACGATCCGGGCGCTGCCGTGGGAGCTGCCGCGGCCGTGGCCGGGCCCGTACTGCTCCAGGAGCAGGACGGACAGCCCCCGGCGGGCCGCAGCCCAGGCCGTCGCGGCGCCCATCAGGCCGCCGCCGATGACGACGACGTCACTGCGCTCCGGCATCGTCGCCTCCTTCGAGCCGCTGGCGCGGCACCCGGCCGAACCGAGCGTCGATCTCCGCCAGCCGGTCGCCGACCGCGTCGAGGGCGGCGCGGCGCGGTGTGACGCCGAGCCGCTCCGACGCCTCCAGCATGTCGGTGGTCAGGCGGCGCATGGAGGTGCGCACCTTGGCGGCGGCCTGTTCGGCGTCGGCCTCGATGTCACCGAACAGCGTCCACCACCACCACGCGTTGGTGGCCGAGTTGGCCACGAAGTCCGGCAGGACGAGCACCCCGCGCGCGTGCAGCGCCGCCTCCGCGTCGGCGAGCGTGGGCATGTTGGCGGCCTCCGCGACGACCCGGGCCCTGATCCGGGACTGGTTGTCCGCGTCGATGCAGTACGACACGGCCGCCGGCACCAGGATCTCGCAGTCGAGGCCGAGCCAGGCGTCCCCGGGGGCCTCGGTGGCGCCCTCGCCCAGCTGCGTGCGGTCGATGCCGCCGAGCGGGTCGCGGGTCAGCAGCAGGCGTTCCACGTCCAGCCCGTCCGGGTTGACGATCGTCCCGTGGGCGTCGGCCAGGCCCACCACCCGCACTCCGGCGCGGGCGAGATAGCGAGCGGTGGCACCCCCCATCGACCCGAAGCCCTGGACCACCGCGCGGGCCGAACCGTGCGGCACGCCCAGGTGGTCCAGCGCCGTCAGCGCCGACTCCGCGACGCCGAGCCCGCCCACCAGTTCGGGCAGGGCCACTCCGTCCACGTCCAGGGCGAACGCGTCGGCCAGCCGGCGCCGCGCCCGTGCGGCGTCGTCCAGCAGCGGGTAGATGGCCTCGATGGAACTGTCCATACCGAGTTCCGTGATGACCTCGTCCAGGGTGTCCTGACGCAGCCCCAGGTCCTCGCCCGTGGTCCAGTGGTGGCGCAGCAGATACCGCACCGCCTCCAGGAAGCGGCCGAGCACGGCACGGGCCTCGGGGTCGTGCGGGCTGACGTCGATCCCGCCCTTGGCGCCGCCGAGCGGCACGTAGCGGTTGGCGGGGTCGTAGTGGAGCGCCTCCTTGCGGGTCATGCCGGCGGCCAGGCCGCGCACCTCGTCGAGGGTGCAGCCCTCGCGCATGCGCAGTCCGCCGCTGGCCACGCCCCGGACCAGCCGGTCGACGACGACGAAGCCCTGCCGTCCGGTGACCGGATCCGTCCAGATCACCTGAAGGTGCGGCGCGGCGGCGCCGGTCGAAGGAAGGGTGCTGAGGGTGCTGGCTGTCATGGCTCACCTCGGGGCAGGCACACGTCGCCGACGGTGCGTTCGATACGGGGACCTGGGCTGGGTCCTCTCCTCCGGATCATGCCGGGCCCGCGGGCCGGCCGGATCCGGAGAGAGGACCCTGGGACTGCGGACGGACCGTCAGGTCATCCAGTTGACGGGGTGGTCCGGGTCGGTGAGCGCGGGGCGGTCGAGCCGGAACGTGGCGTAGGGCTCCGTCGAGGCGAGCGAGGCGTCCTGGCTCAGGTCGGACAGCAGCCGGCCGAAGGTCGGCGCGAACTTGAAGGCGTGCGCCGCCCCGAGGCCGACCAGGATCCGCTCCGCTCCCGGTACGGCGCCGAGGACGAAGTCACGGTCCGGGGTGAGGGTGTAGAGACACCGCTTGGAGCGGACCGCCTTTCCGCTGCCCGGGAACCGCTCGGCCATGAAGCGGGAGAGCACCTGGAGCATCTGCGGGTCCGTCGTCCCGGACCGCTTCTCCGGGAGCACCTCGGGCCCCCCGCAGTCCTGGCCGGCCTTGACCGTCGCCTCCCCGTACGTGGGGAAGCCGTAGAAACTCGGGTCGTCCAGCCAGATCCAGACCGGGAAGGCCCCGGGCGCGAACCGGGCCGGGTCGCCGGGCTCGAAGTACGTGACCTGCTCCTCCAGCACGGTCAGCGGGACCTGCCAGCCCAGCGGCCCCAGCAGGACGTTGGCCCAGGCGTCCGTGCACAGCACCACCCGCTCCGCGGAGTACCGCCCCTTCGGCGTGACCACCTCCACGCCGCGCGCTCCGTGGCGCAGACCGGTCACCGGTTCCTCGTCCCGCAGCACCGCGCCCGCGGCGACGGCCAGCCGCTGCATGGCGGCGGTGGAGCGGGCCGCGGGCACGATGGAGGTGCGCTCCTGGAACATCGCCGTCGTACCGTCGGGCACCGCGATCTGCGGCCAGCCGGCGCGCACCTCCTCGGTGGAGAGCAGCTCGTAGGGGATCCCCTCGGCGTCCAGGCTGCGCCAGTAGTCGTCCAGCGGCAGCGAGGAGCGCGGGGGGCGGAGGTCGACCCCGCCCGTGCGCGTCACGAACCGCTCGCCCGCGGCCTGTTCCAGCCGCGCCCAGTCGTCGTAGGCGTGCCGGGTCAGACGCACGTAGTCGGGGCGGTGGTAGCTGTGCCGCAGGATGCGCGAGGTGTCGTGTGACGCCCCCCGCTCGTGACCGATGCCGAACTGTTCGAGCGCGAGCACGCTGCGGCCCGACTCGGCGAGGTGCCAGGCGGTGGCGGAGCCGAGCCCGCCCAGACCGACGACGATCACGTCGAACGACTCGGTCCCGGTGTTCATGTCCATGATGTGGCCTCTCGACGCGGGCACTCGGCGCCCGTGTCTCCTCGGCGCCGCCGTGCGGGAGGGGCGCCGAGGGGAAGCGGGCTGGGAACCGCTCGCGGTGATCGGACCGGCGCCGGGGGCGCGCGGCGAGGCTGACGCGAGGGGGCTGCTTCGCTCGATCGGGGAGCGATTACTGAACGACCATGCAGGAGCGGATTCCCGGCTGTCAACACCCGGATCCATACCGACGCAACTGATTGAGCAGTCAGCAAGATTCGGTCGCGTTCGATTGACAAACCCCTGTTCCGGCCCACAAGCTACCGAATATTGAACTGTCCCATCAGTCAGTAAAAGGCGATCGAACCGGCCGGCTTGAGCGGCCCGCCTCGCCTCCGTCCGGCAGCTCGACAGCTACGACAGCTACGGCGGTTCCAGCAGCTACGCAGCTACGGCAGCCGCCACGGCCCCCGCAGCTCCGGTGGCACCGCCGACCCGGGCGACCACGCCGGAACCCGGACTCCACACCCACTCGACTTCCCGCTTCCCCCGCCCTCGGCCATCGAGAGGAGCCGTCGTGACGATGCCCACCCGTGACCACTCCGGCGCCACCCAGGACAACGGCCTCGACGTCTTCCACGACCCCGCGTCCGTGGCCGTCGTCGGCGCCTCGGCCAACCCGGCGAAGTGGGGGTACTGGCTGGCCCGCGGCGCCCTGCGCGGCCGGTCCCGGCGCTCCGTCCACCTGGTCACCCGCCGCAGCACGCGCATCCTGGGCGTGCCGGCCGCCGCCACCCTGCGCGACCTGCCCGAGGTGCCCGAACTGGTCGCCGTGTGCGTACCCGCCGCCCAGGTGGGCCCCGTCGTCGAGGAGGCCCTCGGCCTCGGGGTCCGCGGCCTGGTCGGCATCACCGCCTCAGTGCCGGACGAGCGGCGCCTGGCCGCCCGGGTCACCGCCGCCGGGGCCCGGCTGATCGGCCCCAGCAGCCTCGGCCTGTTCGACGCCGCCTCCGACCTGCAGATCACCTGGGGGGACTTCCCGCCCGGCGAGCTGGCCGTGATCTCGCAGAGCGGCCAGGTGGGCAGCGAGATCGCCCTCCACGCCCAGCGCTCCGGCGTCGGCATCTCCCGGTTCGTCTCCGTGGGCAGCCAGGCCGACGTCACGGCCGCCGACCTGCTGGAGGACCTCCTCGGCCACGACCGCACCCGCGCGGTGGGCGTGTACCTCGAAGGTTTCCAGGACGGCCGGCGCCTCTTCGACGCCATGCGGGCTCTCCGAGCCGCCGGCAAACCCGTCCTCCTGCTCGCCGCCGGCGGCAGCGAGGCCGGCGCGCGGGCCGCCCGCTCCCACACCAGCGCGCTCACCTCACCGATGGAACTCGTGGACGCCGCCTGCCGCGCCGCCGGCGCCGTCCGGGTGGAGACCCCGGCCGCACTGGCCGGAGCCGCCGCCGTCCTGCTGGCCGCGCCCCTCCCCGCCGGACCCCGCACCGGAATCGTCAGCGACAGCGGCGGACAGGGCGCACTGGCCGCCGACTGCGCGACCCGGCGCGGCCTCGACGTCCCCCGGCTCGGCGAACCGACAGCCACCGCCCTCGCCCGCGAGCTGCCCGCCGGCGCCGGGACCACCAACCCCGTCGACCTCGCCGGCGCCGGCGAACAGGACCTCGGCAGCTACCGGGACACCGTCACGGCCCTGCTCCGCTCCGGAGACGTGGACAGCGTCCTCCTCAGCGGCTACTTCGGCCGCTACGGCCTGGACAGCCCCGCCCTCGCCGACGCCGAACGGCAGGTCGCGGCCGAACTCGCCCGCGCCGCCCGGGACCACGGCCGGCCGCTCGTCCTGCACTCCATGGGCGACGACGGCGACACCGCACGGCTGCTGCGCGAGACGGGCGTCCCGGTGTTCCCCACCGTCGAGACCGCCACCGAGGCGCTCGCCTGCGCCGCCGCGTTCCGGGCCCGGCCGGGACGCACCCTCGAACCGGTCCTGCCCGCCGCCACCCCGGAGGGGCACGGCTACGAACCGGCGCGCGCCCTCCTCACCGAGGCAGGCGTGGCCTTCCCGCCCGCCCGCACGGTGCGCGACACCGCCGACGTCCGTGACGCGACGGCCCAACTGCGCGCCCCCTACGTCCTCAAGGCGGCCTGGCTCGCCCACAAGACGGAGATGGGCGGCGTACGCGTCGGCCTCGCCGGCCCCGACGACGCGGTCCGCGCGCTCACCGGCATGAAGCAACGCCTGGGCGAGGGGCCGTACGTCCTGGAGGAACAGGACGTACGGCCGGACGTGATCGAGATGATCGTGGGCGGACGACGCGACGCCCGCCTCGGCCCCGTGATCACCGTGGGAGCCGGCGGCGTCGAGGCCGAACTGCACCGCGACACCGTCACCGAGTGCGCGCCGGTCGGCCCCGACGAGGCCCGGCGGATGATCGCCGCCCTGCGCTGCGCGCCACTCCTCGCCGGCTGGCGCGGCCGGCCCGCCGTCGACACCGAGGCGCTGGCCGAGACCGTCGTCGCCGTCTCCCGGCTCGTCGCCCGGCTCACCGCCGACGGCACGGAGATCGAGGTCAATCCACTGCGCGTCGCACCCGACGGCGCCCTCGCCGTCGACGCCCTGCTCCTCACCCACGGCGACGACACCACGCCCGACACCAAACCCGGCACGAAGCCCGGCGACACGCGCGATACGACGCCCGCCACGAAGCCCACGCCCCACACGAAGCCCACGCCCCACACCAAGCCCGACGCGGAGGAAGAGTCATGACCCCCCAGACACAGCCCGACGAGTTCCGCGGGCAGACCGCGCTGGTCACCGGCGGCGGATCCGGCATCGGCCGGGCCATCGCGCTGCGCTGGGCGGCGGGCGGCGGACACGTGACCGTACTGGGCCGCCGGGAGGAGGCGCTGCGCGGCACGGTGGAGCTTATCGAGGCCGCCGGCGGCGCCGCCGACGCCGTGGCCTGCGACGTCCGTGACGCGGCCGCCGTGGACGACGCCGTCGACCAGGTCGCCGAACGCCACGGACGCCTCGACGTCCTCGTCAACAATGCCGCGGGCAACTTCGTCGTACCGGGCGAGCAGTTGTCGCCGGGCGGCTGGAAGGCCGTCATCGACATCGTCCTCAACGGCACCTTCCACTGCACCCGTGCCGCCGCCCGGCACATGCTGCCGCGCAACCGGGGCGCCGTCCTCAACGTGATCGCCGGATACGCCTGGCACGGGCACCCCGGCACCGTGCACAGCGCCGCCGCCAAGGGCGGGGTCCTCGCCATGACGCGGACCCTGGCCGTGGAGTGGGCTGCCCGCGGCGTCCGCGTCAACTGCATCGCCCCCGGACCCACCGAGACCGAGGGAGCGGCCGCCGCCCTCTGGCCCGACCGGGCCGCCCGCGACCGCGTGCTCTCCAGCGTCCCGGCCGGACGGTTCACGACCCCGGACGAAGTGGCCGAGTCCGCCGCCTTCCTGATCAGCGACCGCGCCGCCTACGTCACCGGCGACGTCCTCGTCGTCGACGGCGGGCAGTGGCTCGGCAAGTCCATCTACACCAGCGCCCGGGACACGGCATGAGCGCCCCGATGACCGGCGGCGAAGCCCTCGTGGCCGCCCTGGCCGCCCACGACGCCGACACCGTCTTCGGCATCCCCGGCACGCACAACCTCCCCGTCTACGCCGCCCTCACCCGGCAGGGCATCCGGCACGTGTCCCCGCGGCACGAGCAGGGCGCCGCGTTCGCCGCGGACGGCTGGGCCCGGGCCGGCGGACGCCCCGGGGTGTGCCTCACCACCACCGGCCCCGCCGTGCTCAACGCGGCCACCGCCGCCGCACAGTCCTACTCCGACTCCGTACCCGTCCTCCTCGTCTCCCCGGGCATGCCCGTACGCCACCCCGGCCGCGGCAACGGACTCCTGCACGAGGTCAAGGACCAGCGGGCCGCCCTGGACGCCGTCGTCGCCTACAGTCACCGTGTCACCACCGTCGCGGAGATACCGTTCGCCGTCGCCCAGGCGTACGCCCACATGGCGACCGGACGGCCGCGCCCGGTGCACCTGGAGATCCCCCTGGACCTGCTGGACGAGCAGGCACCCGTGCAGGTGGTTCCCCCGGTCACCGTGCCGCCCGCGACACCGGCACCGGCCGCCGTCCTGGCCGCCGTACGCGCCCTCGCGACGGCCGAGCGGCCGGTGATCATCGCCGGCGGCGGAAGCGCGGGCGCCGCCCGCGAACTGCGCACGACCGCCGAACTGCTCGGGGCACCGGTCGTCACCACGGCCAACGGCAAGGGCGCCCTTGGCGACGGCCATCCCCTCGCGGTGGGCGCCGGCCTCCACCACCCGGCCGTGCACGACCTGGTGGCCGGCAGCGACGCCGTGCTCGCCGTCGGCACCGAACTCGCCCCCGCCGACCTGTGGAACGGTCCCCTGAAGCGCACCGGCGCACTGGTGCGCATCGACGTCGACGCCCAGGCCGCCACCACCAACGAACTCCCGGACGTCGCCGTCGTCGCCGACGCCGCCCTCGCCCTGCGCGCGATCCACCGCGGTCTGACAGCCGTCGTCGGGCCGCCCTCCCGGGACCACACCCGCGCCGCCGAGGCACGCGCGGCCGAGGTCCGCGCCGCACGCGACGCGCAGGCACGGTCCGAGGGCGCCGACCACCTGGACCTGACCGCGGCCATAGCCGGGGCGCTCGGAGCCGACGGCGTGCTCGCCGCGGACTCCGCCATGGCCGCCTACTACGGCGCCCTGTCGAACCTGCCCGCACAGCACCCGCGTTCGTTCCTCTACCCCACCGGCCTCGGCACGCTCGGCTACGCGCTGCCCGCCGCGATCGGCGCCAAACTGGCCCGCCCCGGTACCCCGGTCGTCGCCCTGCACGGCGACGGCGGGCTCATGTTCACCGTCCAGGAACTCGCCACCGCCGCCCAACTGCGGCTGCCCCTGCCCGTGGTGGTCTCCGACAACGGCGGCTACGGCGAGATCCGCAACGAGATGGCGGACCGCCACGACCCCGTGCACGCCGTCGACCTGCCCGGACCCGACTTCGTCGCACTCGCGCGAGCCCTGGGCTGCCACGGAGAACGCGCCGACACTCCGGAACGCCTGGCCGAGGCGCTGAACAACGCCCTCGCCGCCGACCGCCCCACCCTCATCCACTGGCCGGAGAAGGCCGCCACCGGCTGACAGACGCCGACAGTCATCACCAGCCCGCCGGCTGACCGACGGCCGGCACTCACCCCCCGCCCGCTCCGCCCTCGACGACACCCGACACCGCCGACAGGAGGAAGACCATGAACGCGTTCCCCGAGCCCTGGCCGCTCACCGACGAGCAGCGAGCGATCGTCGGTCTCTGCCGTGACTTCGCCCGCAACGAGATCCGCCCCCGCGCCCGCGCCGTGGACGAGGCCGACGTCGTCACCCCCGTCGACATCTGGCGCAAGGCCGCCGAGGTCGGCCTCACCGACTACATGCTGCCGGAGGAGGTGGGTGGCGGCGGCTTCACCGACGTCTTCACACAGTGCCTCGTACAGGAGGAGCTGTGCTACGGCGACCCCGGCATCGGCAACCTCGTGTGCTCCAACGGCTTCTTCGCCGACCCCGTGCTGGAACTGGGAACCGAGGACCAGAAGAAGCGCTGGCTCGGACCGCTGACCGGACCCGAGGCGCCGATGACGTCGCTGGCCACCACCGAGCCCGGCGCCGGCTCCGACGCCGCGTCGATCCAGACGACGGCCCGCCGGGTGGAGGGCGGGTACGTCCTCAACGGGCAGAAGGCGTGGATCTCCAACGCCGGAGCCGCCCGCTCCTACGTCGTCTTCGCCAAGACCGACCCGGGCCTGCGGGCCAGGGGAGTCACGGCCTTCCTCGTCGGCGCCGACAGCGAAGGACTGAGCGTCGGCGAACCGATGCGGAAGATGGGCCAGCGGGCCATCGTCTGCCGGGAGGTGTACTTCTCCGACGTGTTCGTGCCCGACGAGGACCGGCTCGGCGAGGAGGGACAGGGCTTCCACGGCCTGATGCGGACCTTCGACATCTCCCGCGTCGTGCTCGGCGCCGCGTCGGTCGGCGCGGCCCGCGCCGCCTACGAGTACGCCCGCGACTACGCCCGCGTCCGCGTCCAGTTCGGCAAGCCCGTCATCGAGCACCAGGCGGTCGCCTTCCGCCTGGCCGACATGGCCACCCGCATCGAGACCGCCCGGCTGCTCGTCCTGCGGGCCGCCCGCGCCATCGACGCCGGCGACCCGGGCGTGACCGCACTGGCCGCGATGGCGAAGCTGACCGCCTCGGAGACCGCCATGTTCAGCACGTGGGCGGCCGTGCAGACCCTCGGCGGCTGGGGCTACTCGCGCGAGTACCCGGTGGAGCAGTGGATGCGCGACGCCAAACTCGAGGAGATCGAGGAAGGCACCTCGGACATCATGCGCATCGTCGTCTCGCGCCATCTGCCCTGAGCCGTCCGCGCCACGCCCGGTGACCGTAACTACACACCCACGCACGAAGAACACAGGAGAGGTGGAGACACATGCCACAGCTGGTACGAGGCGTCGTGGCGCGGGCGAAAGGCGAGCCCGTCCGGCTGGAGACGATCGTGGTGCCGGACCCGGGGCCCGGCGAGGCGGTCGTGCGCATCCAGGCCTGCGGCGTCTGCCACACCGACCTGCACTACCGCGAGGGCGGGATCGGCGACGACTTCCCCTACCTCCTCGGCCATGAGGCGGCCGGCGTCGTCGAGGCCGTCGGAGAGAACGTCGGCGATCTCGCGCCCGGAGACTTCGTCATCCTCAACTGGCGGGCCGTGTGCGGGAAGTGCCGGGCCTGCCGGCGCGGACGGCCCTGGTACTGCTTCGACACCCACAACGCCCGGCAGCGCATGACCCTGACCGACGGAACCGAACTCTCCCCGGCCCTGGGCATCGGCGCCTTCGCCGAGAAGACGCTCGTCGCCGCCGGCCAGTGCACCAAGGTGGACAAGACCGCCGACCCGGCCGTGGCCGGGCTGCTCGGCTGCGGGGTGATGGCCGGGATCGGCGCCGCGATCAACACCGGCGGCGTCGGCCGGGGCGACTCCGTCGCCGTCATCGGATGCGGCGGCGTCGGCGCGGCCGCCGTCACCGGGTCCGTCCTGGCGGGCGCAGCGCGGGTCATCGCCGTCGACGTCGACGACCGCAAACTGGACACCGCCCGCCGGCTCGGCGCCACCCACACCGTCAACTCCCGCGCCACCGGCGCCGTCGAGGCCATACGCGAACTGACGGGCGGCCACGGCGCGGACGTCGTCATCGACGCCGTAGGCCGCCCCGAAACGTACGAGCAGGCCTTCTACGCCCGTGACCTCGCCGGCACCGTGGTGCTCGTCGGCGTCCCCACCCCGCAGATGCGCGTCGAACTGCCGCTGCTGGACGTGTTCGGCCGGGGCGGCGCCCTGAAGTCCTCCTGGTACGGCGACTGCCTGCCCTCCCGGGACTTCCCGCTGCTGATCGACCTGTTCCTGCAGGGACGGCTGCCCCTGGACGCCTTTGTCACCGAGACCATCGCCGTGGAGGAGGTGGAGGACGCCTTCACCCGCATGCGCGAGGGAGAGGTGTTGCGCTCGGTCGTGGTGTTCTCAACCGGTCCGGGGAATTCCCTCGGGGTGAATCCCGGGGGGAATTTGACGACCCGTACGCCACAATGAGCGCGCTGGTACGACCCCTGCACTGGAGTAACACATGCCCAAGCACTCCCCGGCCCCTTTCTATCGGCGCAGAGCGACCATCGCCGCCGCCGCACTCGGTGTCACCGCGACGCTGGGGGCGGGCGTGCTGATGTCCAACGCGTTCGCCGGCGGTAATGCCACGCGTGCCGTGAGGAAGGTGAAACTCCCGCCGGTCAACGCCTCTTTCGATTACCAGATAGGCGGTGCGTACACCCCTCCCAAAGGCGTCCGCGTCGTCTCCCGTGACCGCGCCGCCAAACCGGCCAAGGGGCTGTACACCATCTGCTACGTGAACGCGTTCCAGGCGCAGCCCGACGTGCTCGGCTGGTGGAAAAAGAACCACCCGGAACTCGTCCTGCGCGACCGCTCCAAGCGCGTCGTCATCGACGAGGACTGGGGTGAGGCGCTGCTGGACACCTCCACGGCCGCCAAGCGCGCCAAGCTGGCGTCGGTCGTGGGCGGCTGGTTCACCGGCTGTGCCAAGAAGGGCTTCCAGGCCGTCGAACCGGACAACCTCGACTCCTACGAGCGGTCCGGCGGCCGCCTCACCAAGGCGAACAACACCGCCTTCGCCACCCTCCTCGCGCGGCGCGCGCACGCCGCCGGACTGGCGATAGCCCAGAAGAACGCGGCCGAGCTCCTGGGCTCCCGCGCGAAGATCGGATTCGACTTCGCGATCGCCGAGGAGTGCGGGGAGTACAGCGAATGCGGCGGCTACGCGAAGGCGTACAGCAATCGCGTCTTCGACATCGAGTACAACACGAAGGGCTTCAATTCAGCCTGTTCGTCGTGGGGCAAGAAGTTGTCCGTCGTGAAACGTGACGAAGACGTGCAGCCCAAGGGCGCGAGCGGCTACGTCTACCGCTCCTGCTGAGGCGGGGGAGAAAGGCAGATGTCCGCCGATGTCGAAGGGTTCCAGTACGGGGCGGTCACACCGGTGGTGGCCTACCTCATGGCATTTCTCGGGTCCGCGCTGGGACTTCGGTGCGTGGTGCGGTCCGTGTATTACCGGCGGGGCCGGAAACCGGGCTGGCTGGCCCTCGGCGCGGCATCGCTGGGCTGCGGAATCTGGATGATGCACTTCGTCGCCATGATGGGCTTCGGGATCAGCGGGGCGAGCCTCACCTATGACGTCCGGCTGACCATGATCAGCCTCGTCGCCGCCGTCGTGGTGGTCGGCTTCGGTGTCTTCACCGTCGGCTACCTGGGCGCCGGCCGGGTCGTCCTGTCCTTCGCCGGCTCGGTCACCGGCCTGGGCGTGGCGGCCATGCACTACCTCGGCATGGCCGCCCTCCAGGTCGACGGCAGCATCCAGTACGCCCTGCCCGTCGTCGTCCTGTCCGTCGTCATCGCCGTCGTCGCGGCCACGGCGGCACTGTGGGCGGCCGTGAGCGTCCGGGGATTCGGCGCGGCGCTCGCCGCGAGCCTCGTGATGGCCGTCGCCGTCACCGGCATGCACTACACCGCCATGGGCGCCGTCAGCGTCCATCTGCACACCGCGCCAGGCCATCTCGCCGGCGGCACCTCGGCCGTCTCGATGCTCCCGATGCTGGCGGGCCCCGCCCTCTTCCTCCTCGTGGCCACCGGCGTCGTGTTGTTCGACCCGCTGCTCATCCTGGGCGAGGGCGACTGGGACAACGGCCGCGTCACCCCCGGGGCCACCCCGCCCCACCGGGACTCCGCCGCCCACCCACCGACGACGGAGCCCCGGACCCGGCCCGATCCGTACGACAGGACCTAGTACTCCAGTGTGATTTCGTGATCTATGCGGTGGAGGGGGCGGAGAGTCGGCGCCGGTAGTGGCTGCGACGGGCTGTGGCCTGGTGCTGCCTTCGCCAGGCTGACCAGGCCAGCAGCAGGTTCGGGGTAGTGCTGGGTGGGTCGAGCAGCGCCCCGAGCAGGTGGCGGATCTCGGGTACGGTCAGGTCGATCGGGTCGCGGCTGCGAGCGGGACGATTCAGCTGGGCCGGTCTTGATGGTGTCGCGTCGGTGGCCAGGACGGTGAGGAAGGCCAGCGCGAGTATGGCCAAAGTGATGTGCCGGTGCCACGCGGTCCAGTGACGGACCTGGTAGTGGTCCAGGCCGACTTGGCCCTTCGCCGCCTGGAAGCACTCTTCGATGCACCACCGGATGCCCGCGACCCGGATCAGCTCGGACAGCGGTACTCGCCCGGGCGACCAGGACAGGTAGAAAGCGAGTTCGCCGCTGGTGGGGTTTCGGCGGATGAGCAGGTGCCGGTGGCCGTCGCTGTCGGTCTCGATCCAGGCCCAGTCGTAGTAGCGGGGCCCCTTCGCCCCGCTCCAGCGCTCTGTCGGTGCCAGGCGGAGGCGGGTAGGCGGTCGGCGGCGGCGTTCGCCCGGGTGGCAGTGCGACCGTGGTTGATCCGTACCCGGGTGCTGCAGGCGACGGCCAGCACGTAGCCGATCCCGCGTGACTCCAACAGGGCGCGTAGGACCGGGTCTTGGCCGTATGCCTCGTCGCCCGTCGCCCACGAGGCGGTGACTCCGGCATCCAGCGCGGCCGCGATCATCTGCCCGGCCAAAGTGGGCTTGGTCGCGAACTGCACCTGGTCGGGGATGCCCGCGCGGGTGCGACGCTCGTCGTCCTTGCACCAGGTCTGCTCGGGAAGGTAGAGCCGACGATCGATCAAGGCCCGCCCGTGGCGGGAGGCGTAGGCGAGGAACACGCCGACCTGGCTGTTCTCGATCCGCCCGGCCGTGCCGGTGTACTGCCGCTGCACGCCCGCCGAACCGCGGCCCTTCTTCAAGAACCCGGTCTCGTCGACGATCAGCACGCCGTCGTCGGCCCCCAGATGCTCAACGACGTAGGCACGGACATCGTCGCGGACGTCATCGGCGTTCCAGCGTGCGGTTCGCAGCAGCCGCTGCATCGGCCCGGGACGGGAATGGCCGGCTTGCTCGGCCAGCTGCCAGCAGTTCTTCCGCTCGACGGCGGAGAGCAGTCCGAACAGGTAGGCCCGGGCCGTCGCCCGCGGCTCGACCCGGTGGAACCGGCTCGCGATCCTCGACATAGCCTGGTCGAACATCGCCCGCCATCGGGCTGCGTCTATGCTGTGGTTCGCGGCCACCGCACTCTCATCATGAGTCCACACAACCTTTGATGATCACGCGGTGGCCGTTGCCGCTCTCACCCCGCTCCGGCACGTCGCGTATAGGTGAAGGCGCTCAGCCGTATGCCATGGGTCTGGCTTTGCCGCTTCGGGCGCCGAAAAGACTTCAGGCACACGTGTCCTGTAGTGCGGTGACGGCCTCTGCGGTGGCGGCGCCGATGGCACGGCTGATCGCGGCGTCGTCCGAACCAGGCCGGGATCGAGTGAAAACAGCGGCGGCATATCGGCGGCCATCGGGATAGGAGATCACGCCGATCTCGTTGCGGATCACGCCGACCAGGCTGCCGCTCTTGGCCGCGACGCGTACTGGCAACTGGAACCCGCTCGCGATACGGTGCCGGGTCAACTGCCTGGCCATCGCGGCGCGCACACGCTCGCACGCGGTTGCTGGGCCCGCCTGGTCCGTCCAGATCAGCCGCAGTAGGTCAACCATGTCGCGAGGGGTGGTGCGGGTCCCCTGCGACGGGTCCAAGGCGCGGGAGGCAAGGAGTCTCTCGTCGGCCTGCGCCATGTCGTTCGTCGATGCGTCGGCCGCCCAGGCCAACAAGTCCTGCCAGCTGGCACGGCCAAGGTCCTGGCCGATGGAGTCGAGCATGGTCTGCAGGTCGGACTCGATCGCCGTGCTGGTCAGGCCGAGCCGGGTCGCCGTCGCGTTGAGTGCGTCCACGCCGACTCGCCGCAGCAGTGCGTCGGTGGTGTGGTTGTCGCTGATGGTGAGCATCAGGACGACCATGTCCCGCCAGGAGAGCACGACATCGTCGTGGAAGAGCGAGATCCCGACTGGGCCGGGAGTCCGAGCGGCAGCACTCAGCGTCACCCGCTCACACGGGTCCAATCGGCCTTCAACGAACGAGGTCTCCGCTTCGAGGGCGACCTGCACCTTGACCACCGAGGCCGGGACCACGGGTTCATCAGCATGCAGACCGAACTCGGCGTCCCCTTCCAGCGGCTGGACGCATAGGGCGCCCTCGCATCCAGCCTGTTCAAAGATCGCTCGTATGCCCTCCGTCACGGCGTCCATTCTGTCAGCATCGGAGCGCGAGACCACGAAGTCGCACTGGAGTATTAGACCGTCTTCCACGGCCCGTACCGCTCGGGCAGGTCCCGCCAGGCGGCGCCTGTGGAAGCTTCCACAGGATCCCGTTGAGCACCTGACGGCGGTCTCGCACCGGCCTGCCCATCCGCGACGGAGCCAGCAACGGCTCGATCACCGCCCACGATTCATCGGTCAACTCATGACGACGCACCACGAACAGACC
>NZ_JBEYVS010000063.1:0-30600 GCF_040644095.1 Streptomyces sp. NPDC047028 | reverse complement strand
TTTGTTTTGGTTTTTCTGGGGTTTGAAGTACCCCCCCCCCCCCCCCCGCCCGGCCCGCGGGGAACTGCGCGAGCAGCCACTACGTGCCCTTACTTCTTCCAGTCCGCCCAGGACATGTTCCAGCCGTTGAGGCCGTTGGACGGGTCGACCGTGCGATCGTGGGAGTGCTTGACCACGACCACGTCACCGACCATGGAGTGGTTGTAGAACCAGGCCGCCGGGGTGGACTTGTCGTAGCCGCCGCGCACATCGCGGAGCCCCACGCAGCCATGGCTGGAGTTGTAGTTGCCGAAGGCGCCGCCGCCCCAGTAGTTGCCGTGGATGAACGTGCCGGAGTCGGTGAGGCGGATGGCGTGCGGGACGTCCTTGATGTCGTACTCGCTGCCGTAGCCGACCGTCTCGCTGTTCATGCGGGTCACGGTGAACTTCTCGCTCATGACCATCTGGCCGTTCCACGTGTCGTAGCCGGGCTTGCCGGTGCTGACCGGGATGGTCTTGACGACCTTGCCGTCCTGGGTGACCTTCATCGTGTGCTTCTCGGCGTCCACGACGGAGACCTGGTTGCGGCCGATGGTGAACTTCACCGTCTTGTGCTGCTTGCCGTAGACGCCGTCACGGCCCTGGACACCGTCGAGGTCGAGGTCGACGGTGACCTTCGTGCCGGCCTTCCAGTACTTCTCGGGGCGGAAGTCCAGGCGGTCGTTGCCGAACCAGTGGCCCTCGACGTCGACGGCCGGCTCGGTCTTGACGCTGATGGCCTTCTCGACGTCGTCGGGGTGGGTGATGCCCCGGGTGAAGTGGACGGAGAACGGCATCCCGACGCCGACGGTGGAGCCGTCCTCGGGGGTGAAGTAGCCGGCGAAGGTGTTCTTCGGCGTCAGCGTGGTGAACGTGGAGTCCTCGGCGGCCGACCGGCCCTGGGCGTCCTTGGCGACCGCGTGCACCGTGTACTCGGTGGCGGCGGCCAGGTGGGTCGACGGCGTCCACGAGGCGCCGCCGGCCGCGATGGTGCCGTCGACCTTCGTGCCCTTGGCGTCCTTGACGACGACCTCGGTCAGCTTGCCCTTGGCCACGCTCACCTTGAGGGCCCCGCTGGTCTCGACGCCCTTGGCGCCGGACTCGGGCGTGATGCTGACCGCCGCGGCCGACTGCGCGCTCTGCTGGGCCGCGGCGTCCTTGCCCTTGCCGTCCCCTGATCCGGCGCCCGCCCCGGACCCCGAGTCACCGCCGCCGCACGCGGTGAGGGAGACCAAAAGGGCACCGGCGACGAGTGCCAGTCCCCCGCGGCCCGTCCGCCCCCGTACCGACGCCCCCGATATCGGCCGCACGTTCAAGTCGTTCTCCCCTCCCGGGCCCGGCTCGGACCCACACCCCGGCGCGACCCCCTCGCGCACTTTCGGGCATGTTAACCGGCGGGTTTTGAGAGCGGTGTCAGGCGAATGTCACCGTTCCGTCGCAACTTCAACTTCCCGCAGTCACATGGTCGCGCTGCCCGCCGTCCACGCCTTCCAGGTCATGTTCCAGCCGCCGAGCCCGTTGTCCGGTGCGACCTTCTTGTCCCTGCTGTGCACGACCTCGACGACGTCCCCGACCAGGCTGCGGTCGAAGAACCAGCCCGCCGGGGTGTCCGAGCCGCCACCCTTGACGTCCCGGAGGCCGACGCAGCCGTGACTGACGTTGGTGTGCCCTGGGGCGTCCGGCGACCAGTAGTTGCCGTGGAGGAAGGTGCCGGAGTCGGTGAGGCGCAGGGCGTGCGGGACGTCGGGGATGTCGTACTCGCCGCCGAAGCCGACCGTGCGGCTGTTCATGCGGGTCACCTCCAGCATCTCCATCACCACCATCTTGCCGTTGTAGGTGGGGGTCTTCGGGGCGCCCGCACTGATCGGCACGGTGGCCAGCAGCCGCCCGTCGCGCCGTACCTGCATGGTGTGCTCGGCCGCGTCGACCAGGGAGACCTGGCTGCGGCCGACGGTGAAGGTGAACGTCTTGTGCTGCAACCCGTAGACGCCGGGCGCCCCTTCGACGTCCCGGAGGCCGAGGTCGACGGTGACCTCGGTGCCGGGCTTCCAGTAGTGCCGGGGGCGGAAGTCCAGGCGGTCGTCGCCGAACCAGTGCGGGCGGATCTCCACCGGCGGCCGGGCGGTGACGTGTACGGCGCGCTCGACGGCGGCGCGGTGGGTGATCTCCCGGTTGAAGGACAGGGAGACGATCATCCCGGTGCCGACGACCGCGCGGTTCTCGGGGGTGACGTAGCCGATGAACCGCTCCCCGGGGACGTACGTGGTGAACGTGGTGTGCCGGGCCGAGCGGTGGCCGTGGGCGTCCAGTGCTACCACGTCGACCGTGTACCTGGCGGCGAGCGCCAGCCGGTCGTCGTCCGGTTTCCAGGTCAGCCCGTCGCCGCTGATGTGACCGGGGACGGGGGTGTCCTGGGCGTCCTGCTGCCTGCTGACGCTCACCTTCTCCAGCCGCCCGCCGGGCACCCGTACCCGCAGCGCCCGGTCGGCCCGGACGGCCTTGCTGCCGTCGTCCGGGGTGACGCGGATGAAGTCCTCGGGGGCCGGGGGTTTGCCGAGGACCCGGTCGATGCCCAGGGGGCCGGAGCCGTCCGCGGAACAGCCGGTGGCCCCGGCCAGCAGTCCGGCCCATGTCAGTACGGCGGCCAGCGCGGCCCCCGCGCGCCGTGCGCGTCCTTGTGCGTGCCTCACGCGGGGCTCAACGACCGGGCCACGCCGGGGAAACGTGAGTGCGACGCCGCCATTGGGCAGAACAGTGGGGAGAACGACGCGTTGGGGAGCCGTCGCGCCCCGGAAGCGAGCCGCCGAAAGAGGGGCCGACTGGTGACGAGCGCAGCCGATGAGCGGGCCGGGACCGGGGAGCGTGCCGCCGGGGACGGGCACCCCGCCGCCCTGGACGGGCTCCCCGCGCCCACGACGAACGGCGCCCGCCGGGCCGTTCCGCCCACGGCACCGGTGTGGCCCGGTGCGCCGACCCCGCTCGGGGCCCGGTTCCGCACCGGCCCGGACGGGGTCGCGGGCACCAACTTCGCGCTGTGGGCGGCCGGGGCGGAGGCGGTCCGGGTCTGCCTCTTCGACGTGGCGGGCCGGGAGACGCAGGTGCCGCTGGCCGAGCTGACGCACGAGATCTGGCACGGCTTCGTGCCGGGCGTGATGCCGGGCCAGCGCTACGGCTACCGGGTGTCGGGCCGCTGGGACCCGTGGACGGGCGCCCGCTGGAACCCGGCCAAGCTGCTGCTCGACCCGTACGCGCGCGCGGTGGACGGCGCCAGGGGCAACGACTACGGCCGGCTGCCGCCCGAGGTCTACGGCCACGTCCGGGACTGGCCCGAGCAGCACGTCGCCGACACCGTCCGCGACGACCGGGACTCGGCGCCGTACGTCCCCAAGGGCGTCGTCGTCGACGATGACGACGACTGGGAGGACGACCGCCGCCCCAAGACGCCGTGGGCGGACTCCGTCATCTACGAACTGCACGTGCGCGGCTTCACCAAACTGCACCCGGGCATCCCCGAGAACCTGCGCGGCACCTACGCCGGTCTCGCGCACCCGGCCGCGATCGAGCACCTGGTCAAGCTGGGCGTGACGGCCGTGGAACTGCTCCCCGTCCACCAGTTCGCCCACGAGGACCACCTGCTGCGCCGGGGGCTGCGCAACTACTGGGGCTACAACTCGGTCGGCTACTTCGCGCCGCACGCCGCCTACGCATCGTCCGGGACGACCGGCCAGCAGGTCGGCGAGTTCAAGCGGATGGTCCGCGCCCTGCACGCGGCCGGCATCGAGGTCATCCTCGACGTGGTCTACAACCACACCGCGGAGGCCGGCGAACTCGGCCCCACCCTCTCCCTGAAGGGCATCGACAACCGCGGCTACTACCGGCTCCAGGACGACCCCCGCCGGTACTCCGACTACACCGGCTGCGGCAACACCCTCGCCGTCGTCCAGCCCCAGGTGCTGCGGCTGATCACCGACTCGCTGCGCTACTGGGTCACCGAGATGGGCGTGGACGGCTTCCGGTTCGACCTGGCGGCGGCGCTGGCCCGCTCGATGCACGACGTCGACATGCTGTCCCCCTTCCTCGCGGTCATCGCCCAGGACCCGGTGCTGCGCCGGGTCAAGCTGATCGCCGAACCGTGGGACATCGGCTCCGGCGGCTACCAGGTGGGCGCGTTCCCCCCGCTGTGGACCGAGTGGAACGACCGCTTCCGGGACACCGTCCGGGACTTCTGGCGCCACGCCCTGCCCGACGTACGGGAGATGGGCTACCGGCTGTCCGGCTCCAGCGACCTGTACGCCTGGGGCGGGCGCCGCCCGTACGCCTCGGTCAACTTCGTCACCGCGCACGACGGCTTCACGCTGCGCGACCTGGTGTCGTACGACCGGAAACACAACGAGGCCAACGGCGAGGGGAACCGGGACGGCACGGACGACAACCGCTCCTGGAACTGCGGGGCCGAGGGCGAGAGCGACGACCCGGACGTACGGGCGCTCAGGCGGCGGCAGACGCGCAACCTGCTGACCACCCTGCTGCTGTCCACCGGCGTCCCCATGCTGGTCGCCGGCGACGAGCTCGGGCGCACCCAGCGGGGCAACAACAACGCCTACTGCCAGGACGACGAGACCAGTTGGCTGGACTGGTCCCTGCTGGACGACCACGAGTGGCGCCCCCTGTTCGAGCTGGCCTCCCGGCTGACCGCCCTGCGCCACCGGCACCCGGTGCTGCGCCGCCGCGCCTTCTTCTCCGGCCGCGCGCACTCGGCCGACGGGCTGCGCGACCTCGCCTGGTTCACGGCCTACGGCACGGAGATGACCGAGGGCGACTGGTACGCCCCGGCGGCCACGCTCGGCATGTACCTCTCCGGGCGGGACATCCCCGGCCGGGACGAGCGGGGCGCGCCGGTCCTCGACGACAGCTTCCTCGCCGTGCTGCACGCGGGCGACCACCCGGCCCCGTTCGTGCTGCCCGGCCCGCCGTGGGCGGAGCGCTACGAGTGCGTCGTGGACACCTCCCGCGAGGACCAGTCGGAGCCGCCGGGTACGGTCCATCCGGCGGGCACCGGCATCACGGTCCCGGCCCGGTCGGTGCTGCTGCTCCGGGTCGGCTGACACCGTGTGACGCGGATCACCCGCGCCGGGTGCAGCGTCGGCGGGGCCCCAGGGCCTTTCTCCTGGTGTGGACAGCCGGGGAGAGCGGGGACCGTGGGAATGGAGCAGGCTCGGGCCGGTGAGTACGACGCGTTCGTGGCGGCCCGCTGGTCGGTGCTGTTCCGGCTGGCCCGTCTGCTCACCGGGGGCGATCGGCACCGCGCCGAGGACCTGTTGCAGGAGTCGCTGGTCAAGCTGTGGTTCGTCTGGCCGAAGATCGCCGACGAGGCACCGGAGGCGTACGTGCGCACGGTGCTGGCACGGGCCGCGGCCCGCTCGGCGCGACGCCGCTGGTGGGGCGAGCGCCCCGTGGAGGAACTCCCCGAGGTGGCGGCCGCCGGCGACATGTCGGCGACCGTCGCCGAGCGCTCCCGGCTGGAGGCGGCGCTCGCACGGCTGAGCCCGCGGCAGCGGGCCGCAGTGGTCCTGCGGTACTACCAGGACCTGCCCGACCGTCAGGTGGCCGAGGTCCTGGGCTGCCCGGTGGGCACCGCCCGGTCCCACGCCGCGCGCGGGGTGGCCCGGCTGCGCCTGCTCCTGACCGACGTCATCGAACCGGTGGGGTGAGGGGGGATACCGATGGACGACACCACGCGAGTGAACGGCACGGACCAGTTCGAGCGACAGCTGACGGAGCTGCTGCGCGGCGGCACGGAGCACCACCCCTTCGAGGCCCGGCACCGGGAGCGGCTGTACGCCGGTGTGCGCGCCCGGCGCCGGGTGCGGGCGGCACGGCGGGCCGCGGGTTCCGTACTGGCCGTGGCCGGGCTCGGTCTCGGACTGCTGCTGTGGCCGCACGGCTCCACCGACGACCTGCCCAGTGCCCCGCGGCCCCGGCCGGCGATCAGTCCGGCGCCCTCGGCGACCACGTCGCCCTCGCCGGACGTGTCCCCCAGCGGGGCGCCGAGCTCGTCCGCGACCAGCGAGCCGCCCGGCTCGTCCGCGACCAGCCTGCCACCGAACCCGTCCGGGACGAGCCTGCCGCCCGGCCCGGGTGAAGCCACGAGGGCCCAGGACCCGCCCGCGACGACGGGGAGTTCGGCCACGGCGACCGCCCCCGGCGACGCGCCGACGTCCCGGTCCCCCGGCGAGGGGGTCACCTCGTCGCCGCCGGCCCCGCCCTCCCCGACCGGCTGACCGGGCTTCCGCGCCCCGTCTTCCCTTCTTTCCCTCCCCCGCCCCGCGTGCCTTCGGCGCGCCCTGCGAACGAGAACAAATGAGTATGAACATGACGAATGACGAGCCCGTCGTGGACGTGACCGTCCCGGTGTTCAACGAGGAGCAGGACCTGGAACCGAACGTACGGCGACTGCACGCGCACCTGCGGGACACGTTCCCGTACCCGTGCCGGATCACCATCGCCGACAACGCCAGCGCCGACCGCACCCCGCGCATCGCGGCCCGGCTCGCGGGCGAACTGCCCGAGGTGGAGTGGATACGGCTGCCCGAGAAGGGGCGGGGCCGGGCGCTGCGCGCCGCCTGGTCGGCGTCGCGGGCGCCGGTGGTGGCGTACTGCGACGTGGACCTGTCGACCGGGCTCACCGCGCTGCTGCCGCTGGTCGCCCCGCTCATTTCGGGCCACTCCGACCTGGCCATCGGCACCCGGCTGGCCCGCGGTGCCCGGGTGGTGCGCGGACCCCGCCGGGAGGTCATCTCCCGCTGCTACAACGTGCTGCTGCGCTGCACGCTCGCCGTGGGCTTCTCCGACGCGCAGTGCGGGTTCAAGGCGATGCGCCGGGATGCCGCCGACCGGCTGCTGCCGCAGGTCCGGGACACCGGGTGGTTCTTCGACACGGAGCTGCTGGTGCTGGCCGAGCGGGCGGGCCTCAGGATCCACGAGGTGCCCGTCGACTGGGTGGACGACCCCGACAGCCGGGTCGACATCGTGTCCACGGCGCTGGCCGACCTGCGCGGGATCGCCCGGATGCGCCGGGACCTGGCCCGCCCCTGCCGTCGTAGGAGCGCCTCGTGACCGGGCTGCTGACCACGGCCGAGCTGGGGACGGCCGCGCGGGACGGCCTCGCGGACGCGCGGGAGCGGCTGCGCGCCGCCGGGCGCCGCTGCGGTCCGGTGCTCGGGCTGTTCGGTGCGCTGAAGCTGGCCGGATTCTGCTCCTTCATGTACCTGCTGTCGTCGGCCGGGGACTTCCAGAAGAAGGACCCGCGGTTCGGCGGCGGCGCGCACGCCTGGGACGTGCTGGGCACCTGGGACGGGTGGTGGTACCAGCAGATCGCGCTGCACGGCTACGACCCGAAGCTCGTCCCCGTCCCCGGGGCGACCGGTCTGATCACTTTGCAGGGCAACTCGGCCGCGTTCTTCCCGCTCTACCCGGCGCTGATGCGACTGACCTCGCAGCTCACCGGCCTCGGCCCGTACGGCGCGGGCATTCTGGTCTCGGTCCTGGCCTCGTTCGCCGCCGCCCTCGGGATCTACGCCGTGGCCGAGCGGTTCGGCGGGCGGCGGGCCGGGCTGGCCGCGGCCGGGCTGTGGGCGGTGTGGCCCGGCTCGGGCGTGGAGTGGGCCGTGTACTCCGACTCGCTGTACGTCGCCCTCGCAGCCTGGGCCTGCTACGCCGTGCTGACCCGCCGCTGGCTCACCGCCGGGGTCCTCACCTTCGCGGCGGGCCTGAACCGGCCCACGGCGGGCGCGCTCGGCGCCGCGCTCGGGGTCGCCGCCCTCCTCGCGCTGCGGGATCGCCGGGACGGCGTCCTGCGCCCGCTGCTGTCGCTGGCCCTGGCCCCGCTCGGCCTGCTCGGCTACCTGGGGTGGGTGGGCCACCGGATGGGCGACTACGGCGGCTACTTCGCGCTGCAGAAGGGCGCCTGGGCGCACACCTTCGACTACGGCGAGCAGACCTTCGACGTGCTGACCTCGGTCCCCGTGGGCCACTTCGACTACCTCTTCGCCTGGCCGTACGCGGACTTCATCGGTGTCGGGGTCGTCTTCCTGGCGTTCGTGCTGCTGCCCCTGCTGCTGAGGCTGCGCCCACCGGCGGTGCTGGTCGTGTACACGGTGCTGACGCTGGCGCTGGTCCTGGGCAGTCAGCAGATCTTCTGCAACGTCTCCCGCTACCTGCTGCCCTGCTTCCCGCTGTTCCTCCCGCTGGCCGTCGCCCTGCGCCGGCTCAGCCTGCCCGTCCTGTGCACGGTGCTGACGATCACGGCCCTGGCGTCCGGCTCGTACGCGGGGTACGCGCTGTTCGAACTCGGTGTGCCCTAAAGGACGTTGATGACCCTAGCCCCGGTCGGCGCGGCCCAGGATGCCACGGTCGTAGGCCACGGCGACCGCGGCGGCGCGGTCCTTGACGCCCAGCTTGGCGTACAGGTGGGTGAGGTGGGTCTTCACCGTGGCCTCGCTGATGAACAGTTCGCGGGCGATCTCCCGGTTGGAGGTGCCGCGCGCGACCAGGGCGAGGACCTCGCGCTCCCGCGCGGACAGCGGCTCGTTGCCGTTGCCGGCCGGGGTGCGCACGGCGTGCACCAGGCGGGAGGCCACGGCCGGGGAGAGCACCGTGCGGCCCTCGGCGGCGGCCCGGACGGCGGTGAACAGCTCGTCGCGCGGGGCGTCCTTGAGCAGGTAGCCCGTGGCACCCGCCTCGATCGCCGGGAGGGTGTCGGAGTCGGTGTCGTAGGTGGTGAGGACGAGCACCTTGGAGCGGGCTCCGCGCCGGGTCAGCTCACGGATGGCGTCCACGCCGGAGCCGCCGGGCATGCGCAGGTCCATCAGGACCACGTCCGGGCCGAGGGCGGTGGCCCGCTCGACGGCCTCGACGCCGTTCGCGGCCTCGCCGAGGACGGTGAAACCGGGCGCGGACTCGAACATGCCGCGCAGACCGTCCCGTACGACCGGATGGTCGTCGACGATCAGCAGGGTGATGGTGGGCTCAGCGGTCATGGCGTACCAACGGTACGCGAGCGGACACCGCCGTGCCGTGACCGGGCTCGGACTCGACCGTGAGGGAACCGGCGATGCGCTCGGCCCGGGCCCGCATGCCGTCCAGGCCGAAGCCGCCGGCGCGGGTGCGGGCGGGGACCGCGGCCGGGTCGAAGCCGGCGCCGTCGTCGCGCACGTCCAGGATGACCTCGTCGCCCATGAAGGACAGCGTGACCCCGACCCGGCCGGCGCGGGCGTGCCGGGCGGCGTTGGCGAGGGCCTCCTGGGCGATGCGCAGCAGGGTCGCGGAGACCTCGTCGTGCAGTTGCTCGGCGGTGCCGGTGACGGTGAACTCGGCGCGGACCCCGGTGCGTTCGCCCCATTCGCTGACCGTGTTCTTCAGCGCCTCGGGCAGGCCGGTGTCCTCCAGGGCCACGGGGGCCAGGTTGTGCACGGAGCGACGGGCCTCGCCGAGGCTGTGGCGGGCCAGCGCGGAGGCCCGGTCCAGATGGGTGCGGGCGGTGGCCAGATCGGTGGCGCCCGCGACGACCTGGAGCTGGGCGATGATCCCGGTCAGGCCCTGGGCGATGGTGTCGTGGATCTCGGCGGCGAGCCTGCGGCGCTCGTCGGCCACCCCGGCCTCCCGGGCCTGGACGAGGAGTTGCTCGTGCAGGGCCGCGTTCTCCTCCAGCGCCTGCTGCAACGCGGTGTTGGTGCGCTCCAGTTCGGTGATGGTCTCGGCCTGGACGGCGGAGCGGTTCTGTTCCTGGAGGGCGTACCGGGTGAACACGCTCACCATCACCATGTTGACGAGCAGGACCAGGAAGAAGCCGACCCACAGGACCAGGCCGTGCGGCGGCCAGCCGCCGATCTCGCTGCCGGCCATGGTGATCGCGGTGAGGAACAGGCCGGGGAGCACCAGGCGGTGCGGCAGCTCGCGGGCGGCCGTGTAGTAGCCCGTGACCGCGTAGAAGGCGAAGAACGGGTTGGCCCAGGTCAGTACGAAGGCGATGGCCCAGCGCACCAGGTAGAGGCAGACCCCGGTCCGGCTCGGGCCCGGCCGCCGGCGCTTCACCCACCCCCAGAACAGCTGGAGCACGACCGCCGCGGGCACGAGCGCGGCGCAGACGGTCAGCCCGGTCCGGTCCATGCCCACCGGGCGCGCGGAGATGGCCGACGCGACGACGCCGGCGGCCAGCAGCGCCCAGGGCCCCCACGTGTCGAAGGAGGCCCGGGGCTGGTGCGCGTCGTTCGTCATGCGACCAGTGTCCGGCACGGTCCGCTCACTCCCACCGGAACCAGCGGGCCGCGGCGGCCGTCAGCAGCACCGTCCACAGGGCGAGCACGCCCAGGTGGTCCCAGCCGGGCCAGTGGCCGGCGGCCGCCTCGCCGAGGGCGCGGGCCGCGGCGCCGAACGGGGTCAGGCCGACGACCCGGGCCATCAGGTGCGGCATGGCCTGCACCGGCAGCCAGACACCCGCGCAGAACATCATCGGGAAGTACACGACCGTCCCGATCGCGTTCGCCATCTTCGTCGTCCGGGACACGGCCGAGACCACCGAGCCCAGGGCGAGCGCGGCCAGCACGGCGAGGACCAGGGCGAGGAGGTAGCCGGCGGCCTGCTTCGGCAGCGTCACGTCGAAGGCCAGCCGGCCGACGGCGAGGGCGAGCAACGCCGAGCCGAGCGCGGCCGCGCCCTGCACCAGCATCTGCGCGGACAGGAGCGCGGAGGGCCGTACCGGCGTGACCGACATGCGGCGCAGGATGCCGCGCTCCCGGTAGCCGGTGACGCCCTGCGGCATCGACTGGACGCCCGAGGTGATCAGGGCGACGAGGACGACGACGGGCACATAGGTGTCGATGAGCCGCAGCCCGCCCAGGGACGCGTCGGGGTCCCGGAACGACGGGATCGAGCCGAGGATCGCCAGCAGCAGCGTCGGGAACAGCAGGATCCAGAAGACGGCGCCGGGCTCGCGGCGGAACAGGCGGAACTCGGTGCGCAGGACGGCGGTGTTCATGCCGTGGCCTCCTTGGTCAGGTCCAGGAACGCGTCGTCGAGGGTGGCGTCCACCACGCGCAGCTGGTGGGCGGTGACACGGTGGCGGGCGAGCAGGGTGAGGACCGCGTTGACGGTCTCGTCGGTGCCGGACAGCGTGATCCGGCCGTCCTTGTGCTCGATGGAGGCGAGCGCCGGGAGTCCGGCGAGATCGCACTCTTCGAGGGGGGCGGACGGGGTGAAGCTGACGACGGTCGCGCCGGCGGAGCGGCGGATGATCCCGGACGGCGTGTCCAGGGCGGCGATCCGGCCCCGGTCGATGACCGCGATCCGGTCGCACAGCCGCTGCGCCTCCTCCATGAAGTGGGTGACGAGCAGCACGGTGACCCCCTCCGCCCGGACCTCCTCGATGAGCTGCCAGGTGTCCCGGCGGGCGCGCGGGTCGAGCCCGGTGGTCAGCTCGTCCAGGACGACGACCCTGGGGTTGCCGATCAGCGCGAGCGCGATGAACAGACGCTGCTGCTGCCCGCCGGACAGCTTGCCGAACCGGGAGCCGAGCTTCTCGGTGAGCCCCAGCCGTTCGGCGAGGTGCCGCCAGTCGGCCGGGCGCGGATAGAAGGCCGCGTACAGCTCCAGCGCCTCCCGCACGGTCAGCTTGGCCTGCAGCTCGCTCTGCTGGAGCTGCGCGCCGAGAACCTTCGCGACCTTCGCGTGGTCGGCGACCGGGTCCAGCCCCGTGACCCGGACCCGGCCGCCGTCGGGAACCCGCAGCCCCTCGACGCACTCCACGGTGGTGGTCTTGCCGGCGCCGTTCGGGCCGAGGATCCCGAAGATCTCGCCCTCCTCGACGGCGAAGGAGACGCCGTCCACGACGGCCCTGCCGCCGTACGACTTACGCAGATCGGTGACTTCGATGACGGATGCCATGCCATCGAGAATCCCGTCCGGCGGCCCTCCCCCACATCGCCCGTCCCGCTCGAAGCGGCATCATCCGATCGGTTGATGCGGGGATACGACCGGTCGAACGTGCTGGTCGTAGGACCAGCGACCGAGCCGGGTCCGGCCAAAACTCGGTGGGCGTTGTCAGTGGCGGTCCGTACGCTCGCGATGATGCCCACCACAGACGCACCCACCCAGAAGCGGTCCGCCGTACGCATCCTGCTGCGGCTGTGGCCGTATGTCCGGCCCGTGCGGGCGCGGTTGTTCGGCGCCGCGTTCGTCGCGGTCGTCGCCTCCTGCACGGGGCTGGTGATCCCGCTCGTGCTGAAGTGGATGGTCGACGGCCCGGTCGCCGACCGGGACCCGGCGGGGGTGTGGCTCGGGGCGCTGTACCTGCTGCTGCTCGGGATCGCCGAGGCGGTGCTGTTCGGAATACGGCGCTGGCTGGTCGCGAGGCCGCTGTCGCACGTCGAGGCGGAGCTGCGGGCCGACCTCTACGGGCACCTGCAACGGCTGCCTGTGGCCTTCCACGACCGCTGGGCGTCGGGCCAGCTGCTCTCCCGGGGCACCACCGATCTGATGCTGCTGCGCCTGTTCCTCGCCTTCCCGATGACGTTCCTGCTGGTCAACGGGGTGACGATCCTGGTCGGCGTGGCCATCATGCTGGCCCAGGACTGGCTGCTCGGGCTGGTCATCCTCGGGCCCGCGATCCCGGTGATGTGGACGTGCGCGGTCTTCGAGCGCCGCTACGCCCGGGTGGCCCGGCTGGCGCAGGACCAGGTGGGCGACCTGACGACGGTGGTCGAGGAGAGCGTGCTCGGCATCCGGATCATCAAGGGCTTCGGCCGCCACCGCACCCAGGCCCGCGCCTTCCGCGCGCTGTCCGCCACCCTGCGCGGCACGGAGCTGCGCAAGGCACGGCTGCTCGCCTCGATCTGGGGCGTCATCGTCACCCTCCCCGAGGCGGCGATCGGCGCGGCCCTCGTCCTCGGCACCGTCCAGGTGGCCGACGGCGACCTCTCGGCCGGCACCCTGGTCGCCTTCCTCAGCACCGCGCTCGCGCTGCGCTGGCCCATCGACTCCATCGGCTTCCTCCTGGCCATGACCCAGGAGGCGGCCGCGGCGACGGAGCGGTACTTCGAGGTCTTGGACGAGGTTCCGGAAGATGAGCCGGACGATGGGGGGTTGCGCGACTCGGCGCTGCGAGGTGCCGCTGCGCCCACCCGTGCCGCCCCTGCCGCACGACTGCCCGCAGCGGGGCAGGGAGACGGTCTCCGATTCGCGGGCGTCCAGTTCCGCTACCCCGACGCCGACCCCACCTCCACCCCCCTCCTCCACCACATCGACCTCCACATCCGCCCCGGCGAGTCCATGGCCCTCGTGGGAGCGACCGGCAGCGGCAAGACCACCCTCACCGCCCTGGTCCCCCGCCTGCACGAGGCCACCGCCGGCCGCATCACCCTCAACGGAGTGGACATCACCGCGATGCCGAGGGAGGAACTGCGCGCCAGGGTCGCCGTGGCCTTCGAGGAACCCACCCTCTTCTCGGCCAGCGTCGGCGAGAACGTGCTGATGGGCGCCGGCGCCGAGGCCGGCCCCCGGGACCTGGACCGGGCCCTCGCCGTCGCCCAGGCGGACTTCGCACACGCGCTCCCCCAGGGCACCGACACCCAGGTCGGCGAACAGGGCCTCAGCCTCTCCGGCGGCCAGCGCCAGCGCCTCGCGCTGGCCCGCGCGGTCGTCGGCCGGCCCGAGTTCCTGGTGCTGGACGACCCGCTGTCCGCGCTGGACGTGCACACGGAGGCCGCCGTGGAGGCCGCGCTGCGCCGGGTCCTCGGCGACACCACCGCGCTGATCGTGGCCCACCGGCCCTCCACCGTGCTGCTCGCCGACCGGGTGGCCCTGCTGTCCGAAGGACGCATCACCGCCGTCGGCACGCACCACGAACTGCTGCGCGACAACGCCGAGTACGCCCATCTCATGTCCGGCGCCGGTGCCGAGGAGGACGAGGACCACCGATGACGACGACCACCTCCGCGCCCACCGCCACCGAGGACGAAGACCCACGGGGCACGGCCCCGGACGGCACCGGTGACGGCTCGGGCGACCCCTTCGACCGGGACGTGCTGCCCACCCCGCCGGGCGCCACCTCCGCGCTGCTCCGTTCCCTGCTCGCCCCCATGAAGGCCAGGGTCGCCCTGACCACGCTCCTGCTGCTGCTCCAGCAGGCGGCGGTGCAGGCGGGCCCGATGCTCGTGGCGTACGCCATCGACAGCGCCGTCCCCGCGTTCCGGGACCACGACCACGGGCCGCTGATCGCGGTCGCCGTCGGCTACCTGCTGTGCGCCTGCCTGTCCGGGGGCCTGCAGTACGCGTTCATCGTGGTGTCCGCCCGGGTCAGCCAGGACGTGCTGCTGGACCTCAGGGGCCGGATCTTCCGGCACGCGCAGGCGCTGAGCGTGGACTTCCACGAGCGGTACACGAGCGGCCGGCTGATCTCCCGCTCCACCACGGACGTGGAGTCGCTGCGCGAACTCCTCGACGAGGGGTTGCAGGAGCTGGTGACGGTCATCCTGTCCTTCCTCTACATCTCCGCGATGCTGCTCTGGCTGGACCGGGGCCTCGGCGCGGTCGCTGTCGCCTCGTTCGTGCCGCTGTACCTGCTGGTGCGGATGTACCGGCGGCGCGCCGGGCGGGTGTTCGGGGCGCGGTCCACGGCGATCGCCGCGGTGATCGTGAAGTTCGTGGAGACGATGAACGGCATCCGGCCGGTGCGCGCGTTCCGCCGGGAGGCCGTGAACGACGCCGAGTTCGCGGTGCTGAACCGGCGCCACGAGCGGACCAACGGCGACGCCATGCTGGAGATGGCCCGCTATGTGGTCGGCTCGCGGCTGGTGGCCAACACTGCGGTCGCCGGGATCGTGCTGTGGGGCGCCTACCGGGTGGCGTCGGACTCGCTGGCGCTGGGTGTGCTGGCGGCCGCGGTGCTGTACCTGCGGCGGCTGTACGACCCGATCGACCGGCTCGGCATGTTCCTGAACTCCTACCAGTCGGCGGCGGCCTCCCTGGAGAAGATCGCCGGGCTGCTGGCGCAGACCCCGTCCGTGCCCGAGCCGTCCCAGCCCCGCGAACTGCCCGCGACGGCATCCGGTTTCCCGGGCCGGGAGGTCGTGTTCGACGGCGTCGGCTTCGGCTACCGCACCGGCGGCGAGGTGCTCCCCCGCTTCGACCTCACCCTGGCCGCCGGGCAGACGGTCGCGGTCGTCGGCTCCACCGGCGCCGGCAAGTCGACGCTGGCCAAGCTCCTCGCCCGGTTCTACGACCCCTCCGCCGGCCGTGTCCTGCTGGACGGCGTCGACCTGCGCGAGCTGGCGACGCCCGAACTGCGGCGCGGGGTGGTGATGGTGACGCAGGAGGCGTTCCTGTTCTCCGGCACGGTCGCCGACAACATCGCGATCGGCCGTCCCGAGGCGAGCCGGGAGGACATCGAGCGGGCGGCGAAGGCGATCGGCGCGCACGAGTTCATCAGCGCCCTGCCCGACGGCTACGACACCGACGTACGCAAGCGGGGCGGCCGTATCTCGGCCGGGCAGCGGCAACTGGTCGCGTTCGCACGGGCGTTGCTCGCCGACCCGGCCGTGCTGATCCTGGACGAGGCGACCAGCTCCCTGGACGTGCCCGGGGAACGGGCGGTGCAGCAGGCCATGTCGACGGTCCTGCGGGGCCGTACCGCCGTGGTGATCGCGCACCGGCTGTCGACCGTGGAGATCGCGGACCGGGTGCTGGTGATGGAGCGGGGCCGGATCGTGGAGGACGGCCGCCCGGACGAACTCATCGCCGGGACGGGCCGGTTCGCGGATCTGCACAAGGCGTGGCGCGACAGCCTGGCGTAAGGCGTGAGGGGGGAGTCGGGGTGATCGACGCGTACGAGGAGCCGGGCACGCCGGACGTCCGGGGCGGCTGGCACTACCTGGGCTGGCTGGTGCGGCGCCAGCTCGGGCGGGCGGTGGCCGGCGCGGTGCTGGGCAGCGTGTGGCTGTGCCTGATGGCCGCGGAGCCGTACATGATGGCGCGGGCCGTGGACGACGGGCTGGTGCCCGGTCGGATGGCGGTGCTGGGCGGCTGGGCGGCGGCGATGTTCGTCGTCGGCTCGTTCAACGCCTGGCTGAGCATCATGCGGCACCGCACGATGACCCGGATCCGGATGGACGCCAACTTCCGCACGGTCAAGGTGGTCGTCGGCCACACGGCCCGGCTGGGAGCCGTGCTGCCGCGCCGGGCCGGCGCCGGGGAGGTCGTGACGATCGGGGTGGGTGACGTCCAGACGATCGCGGAGGCGCTGACCGTCGTCGGGCCCGGGGTGGGCGCCGTCGTCGTCTATCTGCTGGTGGCCGGGCTGCTGCTGGGCGTCTCGGCGCCGCTCGCCGCAGTCGTGCTGCTCGGGCTGCCGGTGATCGCGCTGCTCACGGGTCCGCTGACAAGGCGGCTGCAGGGCGCGGAGAGCGAGTACCGGGAGCGGCAGGGCGTGCTGACCGCCCGGATCGGGGACCTGGCGGGCGGGCTGCGCGTGCTCAACGGGCTCGGCGGCAAGACGCTGTTCGCGGACGCGTTCCGCACCGACTCCCGGCGGCTGCGGGAACAGGGCTACCGGGTGGGCGCGGTGACCAGCTGGGTGCAGGCACTCGGCGTGGGCCTGCCGACCCTGTTCCTGGCGGTGGTCACCTGGCTCGGCGCCCGGCTGGCCGCGCAGGGGTCCATCAGCATCGGTGACCTGGTCGCCGTGTACGGCTATGTGGCCGTGCTGGTCGGCCCGGTGGCGTTCTTCCTGCAAATGGCATACGAGCTGAACCGTGGTGTGGTGGCCGCGCGGAGGGTCGTCACGCTGCTGCGCCTGGAGCCGGAGCCGGACCCGGGCACCCTGCCCGCGCCGGACGGTCCGGCGGAGCTGTACGACCCGGTGTCCGGGGCGCGGGTGGCGCCGGGCCGGCTGACGGTGCTGGCCGGCGCCCGCCCGGCCGAGACCGCCGCCGTGGTCGACCGCCTCGGCCGGTACGCGCCCACGGACGTCACCTGGGGCGGCGCCCGGCTCGACCTGGTGCCACTGGCCGAGGTGCGCTCACGGATCCTGGTGGCCGACAACGAGGCGGACCTGTTCGCCGGGCCGCTTCGGGACGTGGTCGCGGCGGAGCGGACTCCCTCCCCGGCGGGCGACGAGGAGGCGCTCTGCCGGGCGGTGTTCGCGGCCGCCGCCGACGACATCGTCCGGGGGCTGCCGGACGGGCTCGACTCGATGGTCACGGGGCAGGGGCGGAGTCTGTCCGGCGGGCAGCGTCAGCGTGTGCGGCTGGTGCGGGCGCTGCTCGCGGACCCGGAGGTGTTGATCGCGGTGGAGCCGACGTCGGCGCTGGACGCGCACACGGAGGCGACGGTCGCCGAGCGGCTGCGGGAGGCACGGGCCGGCCGTACGACGGTGCTGACGTCCACCTCGCCGCTGGTGCTGGACCACGCGGACACGGTGCTGTTCCTGGCCGAGGGCAGGGTCTCGGCGAGCGGCCCGCACCGCCGGCTGCTGGCCGAGGAGCCGGGCTACCGGGCCCTGGTGGCCCGGGACGCCGACGTCGTGGACGCGGAGGGGGTCGTACGGTGACGGCGGTCGAGGGGGCGCTGCCGGTCGCGGACCGGGCGATGGTGCGGCGGGCGGTCGTACGGCTGGTACGGGCCGACGGGCGGGCGTTCGCGTGGGCGGCGCTGCTGAACGCGCTGGCCGCCGGTGCGGGGCTGGCCGGGCCGTGGCTGGTCGGGCGGATCGTGGACCAGGTGCGGGCCGGGCACGGGGTCGGCGCGGTGGACCGGCTGGCGATGTGGATCCTGCTGTGCGCGCTGGCCCAGTTGCTGCTGGCCCGCTGGGCGCGGTACGTGGGGCACCGGTTCGGGGAGCGGACGCTGGCCCGGGTGCGGGAGGAGTACGTCGACCGGGTGCTGGAGCTGCCCGCCTCGGCGGTGGAGCGGGCGGGCACGGGTGACCTGACGGCGCGGGGTACGGCGGATGTGGCGACCGTCGGCACCACGCTGCGGGACGCCGGGCCCGAGTTGCTGGTGTGCACGGTGCAGGCGCTGTTCGTGCTGGGCGCGGTGTTCGCGCTGGCTCCGCTGCTGGCGCTGCTGGGGGTGGTCGGGCTGACCCCGATCTGGCTGGCCCTGCGCTGGTACCTGCGGCGGGCCCGCGCCGGTTACCTGGCCATGCGGGCGGCGACGTCGGAGGTCACCGAGATCGTCGCGGCCACCGCCGCGGGGGCCCGGACCGTGGAGGCGTTCCGGTTGCGGGGGCGAAGGACCGCGGCGAGCCGGGAGGCGCTGGAGACGTCCCGCCGGACCCGGCTCCACACGCTGTTCCTGCGGACCGTGCTGTTCCCTGCGATCGAGGTGTCGTACACCATTCCGGTGGCCGGGGTGCTGCTGGCCGGCGGCTGGCTGCACGCGCGTGGAGCGGTGGGTCTGGGCGCGGTGGTGGCGTCGGCGCTGTATCTGCGCCAGCTCACCGAGCCGCTCGACCAGATCCTGATGCGGGTGGAGCAACTCCAGTCCAGCGGGGCGGCGTTCGCCCGGGTGGAGGGGCTGGCTGCGGCCCCGAGGAGTGGGCGGCCCGACGGGCCGGCCGCCCCGGCGGACGACCGGATCGAGGTGCGCGGGGTGCGGTACGCGTACGAGCGGGGCGGGGAGGTGCTGCGCGGGGTGGACCTGACGGTGCGGCCCGGGGAGCGCCTCGCGGTGGTCGGACCGTCCGGCGCGGGGAAGACGACGCTGAGCAGGCTGCTGGCGGGCCTGGACGCGCCGGGGGCGGGTTCGGTGACGGTGGGCGGGGTGCCGGTCGCCGCGCTGGAGCCCGAACGGCTGCGCCGCCAGGTGGTGCTGGTCACCCAGGAGCACCACGTCTTCCTCGGCACGGTCCGCGACAACCTGCTGATCGCCGAGCCGACGGCCACCGACGCACGGCTGTGGACGGCGCTTGCGGCCGTGGGCGCCGACGACTGGGCGCGCGCCCTGCCGGACGCCCTGGACACGCGGCTCGGGCCGGGCGGCCACCCGGCCGACGGCAGCCGGGCCCAGCAGCTGGCCCTGGCCCGGGTGGTGCTGGCCGACCCGCACACGCTGATCCTCGACGAGGCGACGGCCCTACTGGATCCGGCCACGGCCCGGCACACCGAGCAGGCCCTGGCCGCCGTCCTGGAGGGCCGTACGGTCATCGCGATCGCGCACCGCCTGCACACCGCCCACGACGCGGACCGGGTGGCGGTGATGGAGGACGGCCGGCTGACCGAACTCGGCAGCCACGAAGAGCTGGTGGAGGCGGGTGGCGCCTACGCGGCCCTGTGGCGGACGTGGCACGGGGACGAGGGCGCCGAGGTGGCCATCTGACCTGGGCCGGAAAAGGACGCGTTCGTTTTTCGCCGCCCGACGGGGGAGAACAGTTCGCATAGCGGACATGAACACCCGGCCAACGAACTGTTTTCGGCCAACTTGGTGACGCGACCCTGACAATACGCGCCCTCTCCTGTCACTCTTCCCCACGGTCGCCCCACAGCCACCCCACAGGAGCCCCCACGCTCCCCCGGCCACGGCGACGACCGCTGTTCCACGACCGCCCCCGCCGCGGCGGTTGCTCTGCGCACCACCAGTTCTGCCCGGACGGGCCACCCCTCGTCCGGTCTCCCCATTGGCCGTGGGACCCGCGGCCACGCAGAAGGAGTACGTGTTGAGTAGCAGCACCTCCCCCATATCCCACCGCCGGGCGGCAGGCGTCGCCCTGGCCGGTGTCGCCGCCCTCATCGCCACGGCGGTGCAGGCGGGCGCGGCGAGCGCCACCCCCACCGACGCGGCCCACCAGGCGAAGCCGAATCAGGCCCACGTCGCCCTCAAGCTCACCCCCTCGCAGCGCGCCGAGCTGATCCGTGACGCCGACGGCGCCAAGGCGCACGCGGCCAAGGAGCTGGGCCTCGGCTCGCAGGAGAAGCTGGTCGTCAAGGACGTCGTCAAGGACCACGACGGCACCCTGCACACCCGCTACGAGCGCACCTACGCCGGTCTGCCCGTCCTCGGCGGCGACCTGATCGTCGACACCGCCAAGTCCGGCCGGACGGAGCACGTGGCCAAGGCCATGAAGGCGAGCGTGGCGGTCAAGGACCTCACCGCGAACGTGTCGAAGGCGAGCGTCCAGAAGAAGGCCGTCAGCCAGGCCAAGGCGCTGGGCAGCAAGAAGGCGGACGTCGCCAAGTCCTCCCGCAAGGTCATCTGGGCGGCGAACGGCAAGCCGGTGCTGGCGTACGAGACGATCGTCGGCGGCTTCCAGGACGACGGCACCCCGAACCAGCTGCACGTCATCACCGACGCCAACACGGGCAAGGAGCTGTTCCGCTACCAGGGCATCGAGACCGGTGTCGGCAACACCCACTACAGCGGCCAGGTCCAGCTGACCACCAGCCAGTCGGGGTCGGGCTACACCCTGACCGACACCGCTCGCGGCGGCCACAAGACGTACAACCTCAACCACGGTACGTCCGGCACCGGTTCACTGTTCTCGCAGTCCAGCGACACGTGGGGCGACGGCACCAACAACAACGCCGCCACCGCGGGCGCGGACGCCGCCTACGGCGCGCAAGAGACGTGGGACTTCTACAAGAACACGTTCAACCGCAGCGGCATCAAGAACGACGGCGTCGGCGCCTACTCCCGCGTGCACTACGGCAACTCGTACGTGAACGCGTTCTGGGACGACAGCTGCTTCTGCATGACCTACGGCGACGGCTCGAACAACGCCGACCCGCTGACCGCGCTCGACGTCGCCGGCCACGAGATGAGCCACGGCGTCACCTCCAACACCGCCGGCCTGGAGTACAGCGGTGAGTCCGGTGGCCTGAACGAGGCGACCAGCGACATCATGGGCACCGGCGTCGAGTGGTACGCCAACAACTCGTCCGACAAGGGTGACTACCTGATCGGCGAGAAGATCGACATCAACGGCGACGGCACCCCGCTGCGCTACATGGACAAGCCCAGCAAGGACGGCGGCTCCGCCGACTACTGGTCCTCCGGCGTGGGCAACGAGGACGTCCACTACTCCTCCGGCGTCGCCAACCACTTCTTCTACCTGCTGTCCGAGGGCAGCGGCGCGAAGACCATCAACGGCGTGAACTACAACTCGCCCACGTCGGACGGCCTTCCGGTCACCGGCATCGGCCGGGACAAGGCGCTGCAGATCTGGTACCGCGCGCTGACCACGAAGTTCACCTCCACCACCGACTACGCGGGCGCCCGTACCGGCACCCTCGCGGCCGCGGGCGAGCTGTACGGCACGTCCAGCGCCGAGTACAAGGCGGTGCAGGACGCGTGGGCGGGCGTCAACGTGGGTGCGCGTTCCGGCGGCACCGACCCGGGCGACCCGGGTGACCCGAGCGGCGGCTCCACGTTCGAGAACAGCGCCAACGTCGCGATCCCGGACCACGGTTCGGCGGTCACCTCGTCGGTCAGCGTCACCGGCAAGAGCGGCAACGCGCCGGCCAACCTCCAGGTCTCGGCCGACATCGTGCACACCTACGCCGGTGACCTCCAGATCGACCTGGTCGCCCCGAACGGCGCGTCGGCCCGGCTGAAGAACGCCAGCTACAGCGACTCCTCCAGCGGCGTGCACCAGACCTGGACGGTCGACGCCTCCAGCGTCGCGGCCAACGGCACCTGGAAGCTGCGCGTGCAGGACATGTACTCCGGCGACACGGGCTACATCGACGACTTCAAGCTCGTCTTCCCGTAAGCCGCGGCTGTTGTCGCAGCCGTCGTAGCAGCAGTGCGTGAGCGCCGTCCGGGGGTGACCCCGGGCGGCGCCCGCACACCCAGGACCTTCACCAGCCGTGACCCTTTAGCCAAGGCCCTGTGAAGATCCTGACATGTACGCGCCGTGAATGTGATGCTCTGTAGACCGCCGCAGGAGAGCACCACGGCACCACCGAAGGGCAGCTGCTCCGCGCTGCCCCGACCCCCCACGACAAGGAGCTTCTGTGAGCCCCGTCCACGCGCGACGCAAGCGCACCACACTCGTCGTCTCCACCGCGGTCGCCGCCGGCGCCCTGGTCTCCGGCGCGCTGGCCGCCGGTGCCTTCGCGGACACCCCCTCCGCACACGCCACCGTCTCCGGCGCGGCCCCGGCCGCCCTGACCGCCGGCGCCCGCGGCACGCTGATCCAGGACGCACAGGCCGACGCGGCGGACACGGCGCGAACCCTGGGCCTCGGCGCCAAGGAGAAGCTGATAGCCAAGGACGTCGTCCGCGACGCCGACGGCACCGTCCACACCCGCTACGAGCGCACCTACGCCGGACTGCCCGTCCTCGGCGGCGACCTGATCGTCCACACCGCCAAGTCGGGCAGGACGGAAGGTGTCACCAAGGCGACCACGGCCAGAATCACGGTCGCCTCGCTCACCCCGAAGATCGCCCCGGCCAAGGCCGAGAAGCAGGCGCTCGGCGCCGCCCGGACCCTCGGCTCCGCGAAGACCGCGGCGGACGGCGCCCGCAAGGTGATCTGGGCGGGCTCAGGCACGCCCGTCCTCGCCTACGAGACCGTCGTCGGCGGCCTCCAGGACGACGGCACCCCCAACGGCCTGCACGTCATCACCGACGCCGCCACCGGCAAGAAGCTCTTCGAGCACCAGACCGTCGAGACCGGCGTGGGCACCGGCAAGAGCCTGTACTCGGGCACGGTCAGCCTGAACACGGAGAAGTCCGGCTCGTCGTACCAGCTGAACGACACCACGCGTGGCGGCCACAAGACGTACAACCTCAAGCACAGCAGCAGCAGCTCCAAGGGCACCCTGTTCACCGACGCGGACAACGTCTGGGGCACCGGCAAGGCGTCCAGCTCGGCCACCGACCAGACCGCGGCGGTCGACGCGGCCTACGGCGCGCAGGAGACCTGGGACTTCTACAAGAAGACGTTCGGCCGCAACGGCATCAAGAACGACGGCAAGGCCGCCTACTCGCGCGTCCACTACGGCAACTCGTACGTGAACGCGTTCTGGGACGACAGCTGCTTCTGCATGACGTACGGCGACGGCGAGGGGAACAACCACCCGCTGACCGCGCTGGACGTCGCCGGCCACGAGATGAGCCACGGCGTCACCTCGAACACCGCCGGCCTGGAGTACTCCGGCGAGTCCGGCGGCCTGAACGAGGCCACCTCGGACATCTTCGGCACCGGCGTCGAGTTCTTCGCGGGCAACGCCACCGACAAGGGCGACTACCTCATCGGTGAGAAGATCAACATCAACGGCGACGGCACCCCGCTGCGCTACATGGACAAGCCCAGCAAGGACGGCGGCTCCGCCGACTACTGGTCCTCCGGTGTCGGCAACAAGGACGTCCACTACTCCTCCGGCGTCGCCAACCACTTCTTCTACCTGCTGTCCGAGGGCAGCGGCGCGAAGACCATCAACGGCGTGAACTACAACTCGCCGACGTCGGACGGCTCCAAGGTCACCGGCATCGGCCGGGACAAGGCCCTCCAGGTCTGGTACAAGGCGCTGACCACGTACATGACGTCCACGACCGACTACAAGGCCGCCCGCACGGCGACCCTGAAGGCGGCGTCCGACCTGTACGGCGCCACCAGCACCGAGTACAAGACGGTGGCCGCGGCCTGGACCGCGGTGAACGTGAAGTAGCCGGGAGGTTTCCCGAACGCGGTGGGCGGCACCCGGCGAAAGATCACTCCGGGTGCCGCCCTACCCTTGTGACCCATGTCATCCGCGTCCTTCTCCTACGAGCCGGTCGGCGCGACCCGCGACGACCTGACCGTCTGCCCGCCCGGCTTCCACCCCATGCTCGTGCGCACGCGCATCGGCGAGGGACAGGAGGTCTTCGACCGGGCCGCCGAGGCGGTCCTCACCTGGGAGATGCACCGCGCGATGGGCGTGGGCATCGACGCGAGCGCCGAGCGCGCCGCCTCCGGCGTCAACGTCACGGTCACCCTGGCCGGCCTGATAAAGGCCCCCTGCCGCATCATCTGGACCATAGAGCACCCCCGCCGCAGCGGCTGGGCCTACGGCACCCTGGAGGGCCACCCCGAGGCCGGCGAGGAGGCCTTCATCGTCGACCGCACCGGCGACGGCACGGTCTGGCTCACCGTCGCCGCCTTCAGCCGCGGCGCCAAGTGGTACGCCCGAGCCGGCGGCCCCGCCACCCGAGGCCTCCAACACGCCTACGCCCGCCGCTGCGGGGTGGTCCTGCGCAAACTGAGCTCGGGGGCGGAGGAGGACTGAGGTCCCCCCAGTCCTACGACTGACTCTCCCGCGGCACGGCCGCCCGACCGACTGCCGTCGGGAGTCGGGCGGCGGTGCGTGTGCCATTTATCGTTCCGCCGGTCACCGCGGATAGTGTCGGGCCACCGTGTACGCGGTGGGGCCAGTGAGCCCAGCACCTGTGCCGTCGAGCATGTCCAGGACCTCGAAGCCGGCGCCTTCCGCGTAGTGTTCGAGCTCCTGGGGGAACAGGACACGTCTGCGGATCTCGTCTCGGGCCTCGTCGCCCGAGGGGAGCATCCAGTGCCGGTGCATGGTGTTGATCTGGGTCCGCAGGTCCCACGTGTGGCGGATGGTGACGGTCGCGGATCCCGTCGGGGTGTCGAGCGTGGCGGTGGTTGCCTATGCCCGGGTGATCGGGGCGACGGGGCAGCACAGCACGAGCAGCGCTCCTGGCCGGGCGTGGGCGGCGAAGGTGGCGAAGACCTGGCTGATCGCCTCGTTGCCGTGCACGTAGGCGAGGCTGTTGCCCATGCACGTCACCACGTCCAGGCGGCTGCCGAGTCGTGCGGTGCGCATGTCGCCGGTGCGGATGTCCAGCCCGGGCCGGGCCTGATGGGCGTAGTCGACCATGCCGGTCGGGCGGTCCACGCCGATGCACTCGAAGCGCTTGGCGAGGATCTCCAGGTCGCGGCCGGTGCCGCATCCGAAGTCGACCAGGGTCAGGTACCTTCATACGTTCTCCGCACGACGTAGATACCATGATGTTTCTTCAATTCGAAGCAAGAGTTCTCGAAGTTATTCACTCATGTTGTGCCATGGCCCGACTGTAATGAAGGCATCTATTACGCGGGGCAGGTGAACCTCGTGGATGAGTAAGGCAGGGATCAAAGGACAGCAAGGGCGCAGGTGTCGCGGCGCGGCCCCGCCGTGCATGCTGCCGCGCGGCGGGGCCCGTTGTGCTCGGGGTCAGGAAGGATCCGTCGGCTGTTCCGGGGTCAGGTCGTTGCCCGCCGGGATGCTGCCGCAGCTGGTGGGGGCCGGCTCCGTGGTGAAGCGGGCGTTGAGGTAGGCGAGGGCCTGGGGGGCCCAGGCGGCGGCCGTGCCGATGTGGCTGAGGAGGTCGTACTGGTGGAACTTGAGGGGGGCCTTGCCCGTGGCGCAGTACTGGCGGGCCAGCGCCCGGACGTCGCCGGAGACCATGACGCCGTCGCCCCTGCCGATGCCGGGCGGGTTGCCGAAGGTGCCCTCGAAGACGCCGCCGTTGCCCTCGGCGATGAAGCCGGGGATCGTCGGGGTGGGCGCCGAACCGAGGTTGACCTTGTTGACCGCCTCGACGAACTCGGGGATCGAGTCGGGGTCGTTGTATGCCGGCTTCGTCAGCTTCTTCCAGGTCAGGCCGGGGTAGTGGCCGAGCGCGTCGAGGAGGGAGCCGTGCTCCAGCGAGGAGTACACCTTCAGGCCGTAGTCGTTGAGGTAGGGCTTGAGGTCGATGCCGTAGGAGCGGGCGACCCCGATGACGGCCATGGGGATGACGCCGGACCAGACGAGGGAGCCGTTGACGTACTTGAGGTTGTGCGCGGGGTCCACGAGCAGCCCGCCCTCGGCGAAGCCGACCAGCCGCTCGTTGACGTCGGGGGCGTAGGAAGGGGCCAGCGCCGAGGCCCAGTTGGTGGCGATGGCGCCGCCCGAGTAGCCGATGAGGCCGACCCGGGTGTCCGTGCTCATGCCGGTGTCGGCTGCGGGGTCGGAGGCCGCGCGGATCGAGTCCAGGGTGTTCCGCGCGTACTCGGGGCCGGCCGCGAAGTCGGCGCTCTGGCCCTCGGTGTCGGGGATGACGACGGTGTAGCCCTGCGCCACCAGCGGCGCCAGGAACAGGTTCTCGGTGTTCGCTATCAGGCCGCCCAGGCTGACGTCGCCCGCGATCGCGCGGGACGGTCCGTCGGCCGGGTTGAGGGAGTCGTAGAACGACTGGTACGACACCGCCTTGCTGCCGTCACCCGTGATGCTGCGCACCACCGTGGTCACGTTGGCGGCCGGACGGCCCTGGGCGTCGGTGGTGCGGTAGAGCAGCTGGATGGCCTTGAGCGGCGTGGGCACGCCCACGATGTGGTACGTCAGCGTCCGTTTCTTCAGCACGGCGCCCGGCGCGTACGAGGACAGGGGCTTGCTGCCGTCGTACGTGTAGAACGCGTCGCCCGACGAGGACGAGGACGTGGGCGAGGACGACGGTGACGTGGTCGCCGCGGCGGCGGTGGCGGCCGGGACGGCTGCCGAGGCCAGTGCCGCTACGACCGCCGTCGCCAGGACCCGCTTGGTGATTTTGGGCATGACTCTCCCCCGCAGATCGTGAGCACCTGGTGAACTGGATCACAAGGAGGTGACCCGCGAGTAAGTTACCTAGGCGTAGGGTCGCTGCCTAGGGTCTTGAACGGTAAATATTTCGGCATGGGACGACAGGGGAGCGCGGGCCGAGCGGGGGCGGCCCTCAGCGCAGCAGGACCCCGGCGCCCTCCCCCGCCTCCTCGGACGGCGCCGTGACCAGGCCCAACTCCGCGCCGGACGCGAGCAGCCGATGGCTGGGGAGGATGCGCACCGTGTAGCCGTAGGGGCCGGTGCGGTCCAGCGCCAGGGGACCCTCGTAGACGCGCCGGCCCTCCAGGTCGGGCGTGCCCGTCGGCTTCAGGGGGACCGTGACAGCGTCCGTGATGCGGTCCTCGGCGTCCACGCGGCCCGAGACCGCCTGCACCTCGACGTCGTCCGGGGTCAGCTCGCCGAGGCCGACCCGGACCCGCAGACCGACCGTCGTGCCCAGTTCCGCGGTGGCCGCGGTCGCCGTCGTCTCCACGTGTTCGACCGTCACCCCGTGCCAGGCCGCCCGCACTCGCGCCTTCCACGCGGCCAGTTCGGCCGCCGCGTCCGGCGTCAGGGAGCGGTGGGAGACGGCGGCCGGCGTGTAGAGGCGGTCGACGTACTCGCGGACCATGCGGCCCGCCAGCACCTTGGGGCCGAGCAGGGTGAGGGTGCGGCGGACCATCTCGATCCAGCGGTCGGGCAGACCGGTCCGGCCGCTGTCGTAGAAGCGCGGGGTGACGTGCCGCTCCAGCAGGTCGTACAGGGCCGCCGCCTCAAGGTCGTCGCGCCGGTCGGCGTCGGTGCCCGCGCCGTCCGCCGTCGGCACCGGCCAGCCGAAGTCCGGCTGGAACCACTCGTCCCACCAGCCGTCCAGCACCGAGAGGTTGAGGCAGCCGTTGAGGGCCGCCTTCATCCCGCTCGTGCCGCACGCCTCCAGTGGGCGCAGCGGGTTGTTCAGCCAGACGTCGCAGCCGGGGTAGAGCTTCTGCGCCATCGCCATGCCGTAGTCGGGCAGGAAGACGATGCGGTGACGGACCCGCGGGTCGTCCGCGAAGCGCACCAGCTCCTGCACCAGGCGCTTACCGCTGTCGTCCGCCGGGTGCGCCTTGCCCGCGACGACGATCTGGACGGGCCGTTCGGGGTGCAGCAGCAGCTCCGTCAGCCGGTCCCGGTCGCGGAGCATCAGCGTGAGCCGCTTGTACGACGGGACGCGGCGGGCGAAGCCGATCGTCAGCACGCCGGGGTCGAGCACCCCGTCGATCCAGCCCAGCTCGGCCGCCCCGGCGCCGCGCTGCCGCCAGGAAACGCGCAGCCGCTGCCGTACCTCTTCCACGAGCTGCTCGCGCAGGCACCGGCGCAGCTCCCAGATGTCCTGGTCGGGGATGTCCGCGACGGAGTCCCAGCGGTCCGAGCCGCCGACGGTCAGCGCGTCCTCGGCCCGCTGGGCGCCGATCTGCCGGGCGCCGAGCCGGAACACCTCGGGGGCGACCCAGGTCGGCGCGTGCACCCCGTTGGTGACGGAGGTGATCGGCACCTCCTCGGGGTCGAAGCCGGGCCAGAGTCCCGCGAACATCTCGCGGCTGACCCGGCCGTGCAGCACGGACACCCCGTTGGCGCGCTGGGCCAGGCGCAGCCCCATCACGGCCATGTTGAACAGGTTCGGCTCGCCGCCCGGGTACGTCTCCATGCCGAGCGCCAGGATCCGCTGCACCGGAAGGGCCGGCAGTTCGGCGTCGGGCCCGAAGTGGCGGGCGACCAGTTCCCGGTCGAAGCGGTCGATGCCGGCCGGGACCGGGGTGTGCGTGGTGAACACCGTCCCGGCCCGTACGGCCTCCAGGGCGGCGTCGAAGTCCAGGCCCCGTGCGCACAGTTCGGCGATCCGCTCCAGGCCGAGGAAGCCGGCGTGCCCCTCGTTGGTGTGGAACACCTCGGGCTCGGCGTGCCCGGTGAGCCTGCAGTACGTGCGCACGGCCCGTACCCCTCCTATGCCGAGCAGCATCTCCTGGAGCAGCCGGTGCTCGCTGCCGCCGCCGTAGAGCCGGTCGGTCACCCCGCGTTCACCGGGGCCGTTCTCCTCCACGTCGGAGTCGAGCATCAGCAGCGGCACCCGGCCCACCCGCGCCAGCCAGACGCGGGCGTGCAGCGCGGTGCCGCCGGGCAGCGCGAGGGAGATCCGGGCGGGCGAGCCGTCGGGCTCCTTCAGCAGGGTGACGGGCAGTTCGTTGGGGTCGAGCACCGGGTAGTGCTCCTGCTGCCAGCCGTCCCGGGACAGCGACTGCCGGAAGTAGCCGTGCCGGTAGAGCAGCCCCACACCGATCAGGGGTACGCCGAGGTCGCTGGCGGCCTTGAGATGGTCCCCGGCGAGGATGCCGAGGCCGCCGGAGTACTGCGGCAGGGCGGCCGCGATGCCGAACTCCGGGGAGAAGTAGGCGACGGCGGCGGGCAGGCCGTCGCCCTGTGCCTGGTACCAGCGGTCGCCGGTCAGGTAGTCCTTCAGGTCGTCGGTGACCGCGCCGAGCCGGCGCCTGAAGCGCCGGTCCCCGGCCAGTTCGGCGAGCCGTTCGGGCCGCACACTGCCCAGCAGCCGTACCGGATCGCCCTCGGCGGCGGCCCAGCGCTCGGGGTCGACGGCCTGGAACAGGTCGCGCGTCTCCGTGTGCCAGGACCAGCGCAGATTGCGCGCCAGGTCGCTCAGTGGCCGGAGGGCGTCGGGGAGTGCGGGACGGACGGTGAACCGACGGATCGCCTTCACTTTCCACCTCGGGCGCGTCGCGGGGTGAGACGGCACGGCACGGGGCCGCACGGGCCGTGAGGACCGATACGGTCCCGGACGTGTACGTCTCGACGTCACCCTCGACCGTAGCCGCTGACGGGCCGTCGGCGGGGACGCGGCGGGGCGGGTGTCGGGCGCACCGGACGCACGCACGGGGCGCGGACCCCCGCGCACCGGACGGGCGGCGGCGGCCCACAGGGGCTGCGCCGGGGCAAATCCCGTCGTACGAACGGGGCTTGGACACCGGCGTGTCGGGCACCCGGAAAAAGAGGCCGGACTTGTGTGTCGACATACGCGCGAGTAGTTAACAATGTTCCGGATTGCCCACCCGAGCAGGGTGGGAAGGCTCCTCCGGTACACCCCACAGCCGTACCGCAGCACACCCGCAGGACCCACCTCCCCAGAGTCATCCGCCCACACCCTCGTTGACGCGGACAGGAGCGGTCATGCCCGCCACGCACCACTCGTCAGCACCCCCGACAACCAGCACGGCAGCGGACCCCGCGGACAGGACGGCGGACCACGCCGGCCGGGCCGCGGACAGCCCCCGCAAGCCGGCGCAGCGGAGAGCGCCGGGCGGGAAACCGAGGAAGCCCGCCCACGACGCCCCCGCCCCGGCCTCGTCCGGGTCGCGTCCCACCCCCGCCGCACCCGTCATCGGCCGCATCCCGGTCCTCGACGTCCGCCCGATGGTCCAGCAGGGGCGCAAACCCGCCAAAGCAGTGGCGGGTGAGTCGTTCGAGGTGTCGGCCACCGTGTTCCGGGAGGGACACGACGCCGTCTCCGCGAACGTCGTGCTGCGCGACCCGCGAGGCCGTCCCGGTCCCTGGACGCCGATGCGTGAACTCGCCCCGGGCACCGACCGCTGGGGCGCGGACGTCACCCCGGACGCCCCCGGCCGCTGGACCTACACCGTGGAGGCCTGGTCGGACCCGGTCGGCACCTGGCGGCACCACGCGCGGATCAAGATCCCGGCCGGGATCGACACCGAACTGGTGCTGGAGGAGGGCGCGCGGCTCTACGAGCGGGCGGCCGAACAGGTGCCCGAGAAACAGCGCGCCCTGCTCCTGGACACCGCCGCCGTCCTGCGTGCGGAGGACCGCCCGGCGGCCTGGCGACTCGCGGCGGCGCTGGCGCCGGAGGTGGCGGAGGTGCTGGCACGCCATCCGCTGCGGGAACTGGTCACCGTCTCGGAGCCGATGCCGCTGCTGGTGGAAC
>NZ_JBEYVS010000062.1:0-32074 GCF_040644095.1 Streptomyces sp. NPDC047028 | reverse complement strand
GGGGCTAAGGGGCGCTCTCCGGGGCGCGTGGCCCCCTCTACTGAGGGCCTAGGGAGTGGGTTGCCTGTAGGTGCGTTTACCTTGCACCTCTGCAAACGGGAGGACGTCCTGCACGAGGCCGCCGACCGCCTGCGTCGGCTGAGCCGCTGAACACCGGTTTCCGCGAGAGAGGCACCTCATGGCCGTACTGGGCAGACTGCTGAGGAGCAAGCGGGCGGGGCAGGCGGGCCTCGCCTGGCACGCGCCCGGCCTGGCCGCCGCCGCGGACACGCTCGGCCTGAGCAGTCCGGACTTCCCGCACGAGGGGACCATCCCGAAGGCGCACGCCGGGAAGCGGCTGGGCGGCCGGGCCGTGTCGCCCGCCCTGACGTGGCAGGCCGTGCCCGCCGGCACGGCCCAGCTGCTGCTGGTCATCGAGGATCCCGACGCGCCGACGGCGCTGCCGTACCACCACGGCACCGCCCTCCTCGACCCGTCGGTGACCGGTCTCGCCCAGGGCGACCTGAACGCGGGCGCGGCCGCGAGCGGGGTGCGGCTGCTGGGACCGGGCACCCGGCGCGGCTACCTCGGGCCCGCGCCCCTCAAGGGCCACGGGCCGCACCGCTACGTCTTCCAGCTGTTCGCCCTCGACCGGCCGCTGAGCCTCGGCGGAGGCGGGGCCGTGCCGGACGACGCCGAGCCGCGTGACGTCGTGGCCGCTGCCGGTGCCGCCTCCGGGGTGCTGGCGCGCGGGCGGCTGGACGGCTTCTACGAGCGCCGCTGAGCGCACGTACCGCCGCCCGGGTACGGCAAGGGCCCGGAGAGCCGTGGTGGCTTTCCGGGCCCCGCCGTCGGCCGGGTGCGCGGTTACTCCCCGTCTTCCTCGGGCTTCTCCGCGTCGTTGATCTCCTCTTCCAGGCCCAGCTGCTCCACCAGCCACTTGTCGAACTCGATCGCGGCCCGAACCCAGCTGACCGTGGAGGAGACGAAGTGGTTGAGGTCGACGCCGGTGCCGATCAGCATCTGGGCCTCGCCGATGAGGCGGACGGTGCCGTCGTCGTGGGTGTGGGTGTACACCTTGGGCCACAGGGTGCGGCGGTTCCAGTCGTCGACGGACTCCAGCAGCTGCTGCTTCTCGCCGATCTGGTGGGGGCGGTCGTAGAAGGTCCGCACGGAGAAGACCGACTGCTCGGCCTCCCCGCGGAACATGAAGTACGTGCGGAACTGCTCCCACGGCGCCGCGAGGTCACCCTCCTCGTCGACGACGTACTTCAGCTCCATCTGGTCGAGGAGCTGCTTCACGAGATCCTGATCCGGGACGACGGGGCCCCCCGGTCCTTGGGGCTGCGGTTCGGGCTGGCCCCCGAAGTTTGGGATCGAGGACGGGTCGATGCTCACCGTGTAATTCCCTTCATGCGGATTCCGCCATCCTCTCCCATGCGGGGAGGGGGGGTGCAAGCCCCGACGGACCTTGTCAGCCGTGGGCTGACAGCGGCGGGCGGGGGCGTCCCCGGGGGATGATGCGCACGAGCGCGTACGCAGAGAGGTGCGGTGGTTGCTGTGAGCCCTGTGGCTGGGCTGCCTGGTGTTCGACCTGTGGGCCTTCCGGGTGCTGTACCTGCTCTACACGAGTGACACCTGAGCCGACGCCAAAACCCCGGCGCGGGCCGCGCCGGGGTTCGTGGTGGTGCTGGGGACGGGGCTACAGCGTCTTGCCCGTGGCCGGGCCGACGATCAGACCCTCGCCGAAGCGGTCCACGCGGACCGTGTCGCCGTCCTTGATCTCACCGGAGAGGATCTCCTTGGCGAGCCGGTCGCCGATGGCGGTCTGGACGAGCCGGCGCAGCGGGCGGGCGCCGTAGGCCGGGTCCATGCCCTCCTCGGCGAGCCAGGCCAGCGCGTCGGGGGTGACGTCGAGGGTGAGGCGGCGTTCCGCGAGCCGGGCCGCCAGGCGTTCGATCTGCAGGCGCGCGATCCGGGCCAGCTCCTCCTTGCTGAGCGCGGTGAAGACGACCAGGTCGTCCAGGCGGTTGAGGAACTCCGGCTTGAAGGAGGTCCGGACGGCCTGGAGCACCTGGGCCTTCTTCTCCTCCTCGCCGAGGACCGGGTCGACCAGGTACTGGCTGCCGAGGTTGGAGGTGAGCACCAGGATGGTGTTGCGGAAGTCGACCGTGCGGCCCTGCCCGTCCGTCAGGCGGCCGTCGTCCAGCACCTGGAGGAGGATGTCGAAGACCTCCGGGTGCGCCTTCTCCACCTCGTCCAGCAGGACCACGGTGTACGGCCGCCTGCGCACCGCCTCGGTCAGCTGGCCGCCCTCCTCGTAGCCGACGTATCCGGGCGGGGCGCCGACCAGGCGGGCCACGCTGTGCTTCTCGCCGTACTCGGACATGTCGATGCGGACCATGGCCCGCTCGTCGTCGAAGAGGAAGTCGGCGAGGGCCTTGGCCAGTTCGGTCTTGCCGACGCCGGTCGGGCCGAGGAAGAGGAAGGAGCCGGTGGGGCGGTCGGGGTCGGCGATGCCCGCGCGGGAGCGCCGTACGGCGTCGGAGACGGCCCGCACGGCCTCGGTCTGGCCGATGAGCCGCTTGCCCAGCTCGTCCTCCATGCGCAGCAGCTTCTGCGTCTCGCCCTCCATCAGGCGCCCGGCGGGGATGCCGGTCCAGGCGGCGACGACGTCGGCGATGTCGTCGGAGCCGACCTCCTCCTTGACCATGGTGTCCTTGGCCACCTCTTCCTCGGCCTCGGAGGCGGCCTCCAGTTCCTTCTCCAGCTGCGGGATCTCGCCGTAGAGCAGCTTGGCGGCGGTGTCGAAGTCGCCGTCGCGCTGGGCGCGTTCGGCCTGGCCGCGCAGGTCGTCGAGCTTCTCCTTGAGTTCACCGACCCGGTTGAGGGACTGCTTCTCCTTCTCCCAGCGGGCGGTGAGGCCGCGCAGCTCCTCCTCCTTGTCGGCGAGGTCGCGGCGCAGCTTGTCCAGGCGGGCGACGGAGGCCGGGTCGGTCTCCTTGGAGATCGCCAGCTCCTCCATCTTCAGCCGGTCCACGGAGCGCTGGAGTTCGTCGATCTCGACGGGCGAGGAGTCGATCTCCATGCGCAGCCGGGAGGCGGCCTCGTCAACGAGGTCGATGGCCTTGTCGGGCAGGAAGCGGGAGGTGATGTAGCGGTCGGAGAGGGTGGCGGCGGCGACCAGGGCGCTGTCGGCGATCTGCACCTTGTGGTGGGCCTCGTAGCGGCCCTTCAGACCGCGGAGGATCGCGATCGTGTCCTCCACCGTGGGCTCGGCGACCAGGACCTGCTGGAAGCGGCGCTCCAGCGCGGGGTCCTTCTCGATCCGCTCGCGGTACTCGTCCAGGGTGGTGGCGCCGACCATGCGCAGTTCGCCGCGGGCCAGCATGGGCTTGAGCATGTTGCCGGCGTCCATGGCGGAGTCGCCGCCCGCGCCGGCGCCGACGACGGTGTGCAGCTCGTCGATGAAGGTGATGATCTGCCCGTCGGAGTCCTTGATCTCGGCGAGGACGGCCTTGAGCCGCTCCTCGAACTCGCCGCGGTACTTGGCGCCGGCCACCATCGCGCCCAGGTCGAGCGCGACCAGCCGCTTGTCCTTCAGCGACTCGGGCACGTCGCCCTTGACGATGCGCTGGGCGAGCCCCTCGACGACGGCGGTCTTGCCGACGCCGGGCTCGCCGATGAGGACCGGGTTGTTCTTCGTACGGCGGCTGAGCACCTGCACGACCCGGCGGATCTCCTGGTCCCGGCCGATGACCGGGTCCAGCCTGCCCTCGCGGGCGGCGGCGGTGAAGTCGGTACCGAACTTCTCCAGGGCCTTGTACTGGCCCTCGGGGTCGGCGGTGGTCACGCGGCGTCCTCCCCTGGCCTTGGTGAAGGCCTCCTGCAGCTTCTTCGCGTCGGCACCCTGCCCGACGAGCACCTCGCCGGCCGCGCCGCCCTTCGCGGCGATGCCGATGAGCAGGTGCTCGGTGGACAGATAGTCGTCACCGAGGTCCCGCGCCCGCTCGGCGGCGTCCGCGATGACGGCGAGCAGCTCCCGGTTCGGCTGCGGCGGCGCGACGGTGGACCCGGTCACGCTGGGCAGCGACACGAGGGCCCGCTCCGCCTCCGATCGTACGGCGGCCTGGTCGGCCCCGGCGGCGGCGAGCAGGTCGGTGATGTTCTCGTTGTCCTGCCCGGCGAGCAGCGCGAGCAGCAGGTGGGCGGGCGTGAGGTCCGGGTGCCCCTCGGTCACGGCCCGGTTGGTGGCCGCGTTGATCGCGTCCCGGCTCCTGTTGGTCAGCTCGGCGTCCACGTGTGCGTTCTCCTCCTCGGCGTCCCACTTACCGACTCGTCCCACTACTGACTCAGCCAACATGCACAAAGTTGAGTCTACCTCACTCAAGAAGATGCCCGCAGCGCCTTCGGGGCCGGGTTTCGCTAGGTTTCCCGCCATGACGTACTCCCTGGACCCCGCCGCTCTCGACGAGGCGTACCTCGCGTTCTGGCGGGAGCGGCACCTGTGCACGCTGACGACGATCCGGCCCGACGGCAGCCCGCACGTGGTGCCGGTGGGGGTGACGTTCGACCCGACGGCCGGACTGGCCCGGGTGATCACGAACGGGTCCAGCACCAAGGTGGCGTACGTGCGGGCGGCCGCCGGGTCCGGGGGCGCGCGGGTCGCGGTCTGCCAGGTGGCCGGCCGGCGCTGGGCCACCCTGGAGGGCCGCGCCCACGTCCGCACGGACCGGGAGCGGGTCGCGGAGGCGGAGCGGCGCTACGCCGAGCGCTACGAGCGGACCCCGGCGCCGAACCCGGCGCGGGTGGTCATCGAGATCACGGTGGAACGGGCACTGGGCCGCGGCTGAGGCGACGGGGACGTGCCGGGGGGAGCCGGAGGCGGCAAGCATGGCCGGCCCCGCCCGCGCAGGACCGTTTTCGGCCACCGTAGAACCGGCCCATACCCTGAAATGTCCCCGGAAATTGCAGCGGCGTCACCGTGTTCAGGTCACGGTGACGCCGCTGCGGGGGGAAGCACCTGAGCGATCTTTACGACGGGGGAATCGCGTCAGGCACTGCGGGGGGTGGCCGAGATGGTTCGTACGTCGGGCACCTCCGGCTCGGTCAGCCGGTGGTCCCGCTGGTCAAGATTCACAAAGATCATTCCGTACCGGACGGCGCACCGCACGGGCTGGGGCGCGCCACGCGGCTTCCGCAGGCACCGGTACGCCCGCACGTCCTCGTCCTCGTCCCGCGTGACGACGACCGGCTCACCGAAGACGGTCACCATCAGCGAGTCACCGCTGTGGGGGATGGCGGTGACCAGATCGATGAAGTGCCAGCCGGAACGGTAGGCGGTGGCCATTTCACGCCGGAAGGACCGGTCGTCGGGTGGAGTGGTCACGTCAGCTCCCGGCGCCGGCCGTCGGCGCGTCGTGGGCCGCGGAGACGGTGGGCCACTCGGTGACCGCCTGAGCACTGCCCTTCGCTCCGGAGACGCCGGCCAGTACCCCCACGGCTATGAGGGCGGAAAAGGCGGCGCCGAGCACCGAGCGAAGCAGTCTGTTACGCATAGTCGGCTTCGTCCTCACTTGAAGGTCCCCTTTTCCCCCGTCAGGTACGACGATGGCTCATTCGGGCACGTGATGGCCACACAATCGGTGCATCATGTTCCTGCATGTTCAGGACCCTGGGGGGTGGAGATTTAGTGATGAATCGGGCGAAAGCCTCACATCCTCATGCGGTAACCGATTTGTGCGAGGACGGAAGCCGTCTTTACGCCACCGCGCTGCGCACCGGGCGGGTCGCCCGCACCGACGCCGAGGCCGTCCCCTGCCTGATGGAGTTCGCCCTGCTCCACCCCGACCCCGACGATCCGACGTGGCTGCGCCCGGTGCCACCGGCGGTCGCCCTCGCCCGCAGGCTCAACCCCATCGAGCAGGAAATCACCGAGCGCCGCCAGCTGTCGATCGAACTCTCCGAGATCTTCGAGCCGTTCATGGCGCTGGGCGCCGAGGTGCACGCGCCCAGCGACTCCATCACGGTCCTGGAGGGCGGCGAGCGGATCAACGCGGCGCTCAACCTCGCCACCAGCCAGTGCCAGAAGGAGCTGCTCACGGTACAGCCGTCCGACCGCATCTCGGAGAGCAGCTTGTTGCAGGGGCTGGAGCGGGACCGGGCATTGATCGAACGCGGAGTCAAGATCCGCAGCCTCTACCAGCACACGGCCCGCTACAACCCGGAGAAGCTGGCGTACGCGGCCCGGCTGTCGGACGGCAAGATCGAGTACCGCACCATCGACGAACTGGTCGAGCGGCTCATCATCTGCGACGGCGCCGTCGCCTTCATCCCGGCCCGCGAGGACCAGCGGATCGCCCTGGAACTGCGCCACCCCGGCCTGGTCCGCTATCTGATGAAGGTCTTCGCCTACCTGTGGGACCGGGCCGTTCCGATGAGCGCGGGCGGCCCGTACGAAGTCGACTCCGACGGCATCACCGAGATCCAGCACTCCATCGCCAAGCTGCTCATCGAAGGCCATGTCGACGAGGCCATCGCCCGCCGGCTCGGCATGAACGTGCGCACCTGCCGCGCCCACATCGCCAAGCTGGCCCAGGCCCTGGGCAGCGGCAGCCGCGCTCAGCTCGGCTTCCTCATCGCACAGTCGGGAATGCTGGACAAGGAGGCTCCGGACACCGGACAGGGGCCGGCCCAGTGACACCCCTGCCGGAGGCGGCCTCGTGACCACTCCGCCGCACCCCGAACACGGCGTCGAGGAACTCTGCGAGGCGGGCACACGGCTCTACGAACACGCCCTGCGGGAGGGCGGCGTCCGCGCCGAAGCGGCCGCGAGCGCCCCCTGCCTGACCGACTTCGGGCTGCTCCACCCGGCGCTGGACGACCTGGGTCGCCTCGAACCCGTCGCCCCGGCGGCCGCCCTGCACCGGCTGCTGCGTACCTCGGCGGCGCGCATCGCCGACGAACGCGCGCGGGAGGCGCGACTGGTCGAGACGTTCGAGTCACTCCTACGGGCCGGGGCCGAGGACGTCACCACCTCCCCCGGCTCCCCGGCACTGCGGTTCCTGAGCGGGTCGGCACAGATCAACCGCGGCATCACCGAGGCCATGACCGAGTCATGCCGGGAAGCCCTCTGCATCCAGCCCCACTTCGGCCTGGCCGGGCTGAACGGCCAGGCCGCGGAGTCCATCGCCCTGAAGCGGGACCAGGCCCTTCTGGACCGCGGCGGCCGCATCCGCACGCTCTACCAGGACACCCGGCGCCACATCCCCGCCATCACCGGCTACCAGGAAACACTGACCGGCGACGTGGAGGCCCGCACCCTGGACGAAGTCACGGAGCGGATGTTCATCTTCGACCGGCGGATCGCCTTCCTCCCCGCGAACGAGGACCGCACCCTCGCCCTCGAAGTCCGCCAGCCCGCCCTCGTCGGCTATCTGGCCGCACTCTTCGACCGCCTGTGGAACCTGGCGACCCCGATGTACCCGCGGCCCGTCCAGCGCCCCTCCCTGAACGGTGTCACCCCGCGCCAGCGCGCCATCGCCGCCCTCCTCGTCGAAGGCCACACCGACGCCGTCATCGCCGACCGGCTCGGGATGAACGTCCGTACCGCGCGGGTGCACATCGCCAAGCTGGCCGCCACCCTCGGCAGTGAGAGCCGGGCCCAACTCGGCTATCTCATCGGGCAGTCGGGGATCCTCGACCAGGACTGAGCGTCAGTGGACGCTCTGGCCCGGCACGCCGAGCGCGGCGGCGCGGACCAGACCCACCTGGGCGATCCGCACGCCGAGCTGGGTCCGGCTGGCCGCGCCCAGGGTCTCCGACAGGCGCGCGATGTGGGCCCGGCAGGTGCGCACGCTGATGCCGAGGCGCTCGGCGATGACCGCGTCCTGGTGCCCCTCGGCGAGCAGCGCGGCGATGGACTGCTCGCGGTGCGAGATGCCCTCGATGCCGGTGTCGGGCAGGGGCGCGGTGAGGGGGACGGCGAGGCGCCACAGCCGCTCGAAGACCGTCACCAGATACTCGACCAGGGCGGGGTGGCGCAGTTCCAGGGCCATCGTGCGGTCCGTGTTGGCCGGGATGAAGGCGACCTTGCGGTCGAAGAGGATCAGCCGGTCGATGACCTCGTCCAGGGTGCGCGCCTGGACGGCGTCGCCCATCAGCTCAAGGTAGTTGAGCAGCCCCTGGCCGTGCCGGGCCACATGCGTGTAGAGGTCCCGCATCCGCACGCCCCGGCCGCGCAGGGTCAGCGCCCGGTGCAGGCCCTCGGTCAGCTCTTCCTCCCGCCGGATGCCGCCCGGCTGCACGGTCAGCACCTCGGTGGTGCACGCCTCGGTGGCCTCGTCCATCGCGGCCTGGATGCGGGACAGCCCGTCCAGCACCCGGATCGACGTGCCCTCGCCGGGTCCGGTGAGGGCCTGGAGCCGGCTGCCGAGACCGGCGTACCACTCGAACGCGGCCACCGCCGAGCCCACCCGCCGCTGGCTCTCCCTGACCTCGTCGTGGACCCCGCGCAGCAGCCGCGTCATGACCTCCTGCGGGGAGGTCGGCACCAGCCAGTCCATGTCGTCGGGGTCGGGGTGCAGCAGGGCCAGTTCCAGCAGACAGGGCACGGCCTCGGCGTCCGCGCGCGCCACCCGCCCCCGCCGCACGGCCCGGGAGTACACGCGGTCCCCGGCCTCGCACAGTCGGTCGGCACCGTGGGGATGCTCCTCCGTCCCGTGCCCGGCCATCGCCCATTCCACCCCCGGTTCGAACGCCACTTCCGCAGCGCAACTATGCGCGGCGGCGACGGGCTCCGCAACACGGCTCTCCGGGGCGTGACCGTCGTAAAGCGGTGGTATGTCCGGCTATTTACCGGCCTCCGCCCCGGGCGGTGCAACAAGATGACGGTGGTGTCCCGTATGTCGTCGGGGCATCGTTGGTCCCGCTTCCCAACGGGTGCTCAGGCACCCGGCGGCGGCCCAGCCGTACTCCCCCTTTTCGGCTGGGCCGCCATTACCGCGTCCACGGGGGTGACGCGGTGACGGGAGGGCCGCTCCGGAGGGGGGCGGGGGGTGGACAGGGGGCACGGCGCTGCGGGTCGCGGGACCTCTCCTGCGGCCCGCGGCGCCGTCACGGGCGCGGCGGGCCGAGGACCACCGGAACGGGTGACGGCCTACTTGAGACCGATGGCCGCGCAGTCCGCCTTGTACTTCGGCGTGCAGATGTCCGACACCGTGTAGATGCCGTCCTGGATGACCGTGTCCTTGATCTTGCCCTTGGTCAGGGCGCTCACCTGGACCAGCTGGGCCGGGATGCTCTTGTCGGTGGGGCTGTCCACCGTGTCCTGGGTGAGGGAGTCGAACTGGATGTCCTTGCCCTGCACCTTGGCGACGGCCATCTGGGCCGCGGCCTGGGCCTCGTCGGGGTAGGACTTGTAGACGCTCATGTACTGCTCGCCGGCGACGATCCGCTGCACCCCGGCGAGTTCGGCGTCCTGACCGGTGATGGGCGGCATCTTCGTGACGCCGGCCGCCTTGAGGGCCTTGATGATGCCGCCCGCCATGGCGTCGTTGGCGGAGTAGACGCCGGCGATGTTGTCCCGGCCGATCTCGTTGATCGCCTTGGTCATGTTCGCCTCGGCGTTCTGCGGCTTCCAGTCCTTGGTGTCGAAACTCGCCGCGATCGTCACCTTGCCCTTCAGCTCGGACAGGGCGCCCTGCTTGAACTGCTTGGCGTTGGGGTCGGTGGGCGAACCGTTCATCATGACGATCTTGTCGGACGTGTCGACGCCCGCGCCCAGCGCGTCCAGCAGGCTGCGGCCCTGCACCTCGCCGACGAGTTCGTTGTCGAAGGAGATGTACGCGTCGATGGGGCCCTCGGCGAGCCGGTCGTAGGCGATGACCGGGATGTTCGCGGCCTTGGCCTTGCTCACCTCGCCGGCGATGGCGTGCGAGTCGACCGCGTCCAGCAGGATGACGTCGACCTTGTCGTCGATCATCTTCTGCATCTGCTCGGCCTGCTTGGCGGTGTCCGATTCCGCGTTGAGATACTCGACCTTGCCCTGCTTCTTGGTGAGTTCGGCCACCTTGTCCCGAATGATGGGGTAGTCGAACTTGTCGTAGCGGGTGTTCTCCTTCTCCGGGAGCAGCAGCCCCACGGTGACGTCGTTGCCCTTCGTCGGGCTCGCGCTCGCGCTGTCCCCCGTCGCGTTCAGCATGCCGCAGCCGGCGAGCGAGAGGGTCATCGTGGATGCGGCCACGGATATGGCGATACGACGCATTCGGGGGCTCACTTCAGGTGCGTTCCGGACGTGGGTGCAGCTATACGACCCAGGTGTCTGAAAAGCCAACGCGGATGCGACACCCGGCGTCAAGCGGAACTACTTAACGAGTGCGCAACAGCACGCACCGCTGCCCTGTGAAGGCCGAACGGAACCCCCTTCAAACGCCCTTTACGGACTCTCCACGTCCGCTTCCCGGAGAACGGCGGGATCCGGTCAGCGCGCACCGGGGTCGTACTTGCGCAGCGACGCCCGCACCTCGCCCGCGTAGGGCCCCTGCCACCACGGGACGGTCTCGACCAGGACCGGACGCGTACCGGAGGCGAGGACGGCGCGGCCCGGGGGCAGCGCGCCGAGGTCGGAGACCTGCAGCACCCGTCACGGCGTACGGACTCGCTCACCGTGCGGGCGCCGGCCCAGCCGCCGGTCTCCGACTCGCGGCTCGTCTGGTAATCGCGGAGCTCGAACTCGCCGGCCAGCTCACTCAGGTCGCCCAGGAACCGGGTGTCGGAGACGCCACCGCCGTAGACGCGGACGTTCGCGGCGGACCACAGCTTCTCCATGCCGCGCTCGCCCCAGACCTCGATGCCCTGCGCCCAGGACTGCAGGATCGTCATCAGGACGATGCCGCGCGAGCCGTAGTGCGAGTACAGGGCGGGCAGGGTGCGCCACCGGCAGACGTTGGCGGCCTCGTCCAGCACACCGACCAGCGGCAGCGACAGACGCCCGCCGGGCTGGGTGGTGGCGTACTCCTCGGCCGCCTCGACGACCGCCACGGTGAGCGCGGTCACCAGCGGGCCGGCGGAGTCGCGCCCCTCCCGGCTGAGCGAGTACAGGGTGCCGCCGGTGCGGACGAATGCGTGCGGGTCGAACTCGGGCGCGTGCGGGTCGGCGGGCGGCGTGACCCAGCGGTTGACCTCGGGGTTGATCAGGCAGGACGCCATCTGCTGGGCGACACCGTAGATGCCGCTGCGCTGCTTGTCGGGCGCAGTGATGACACCGCCCAGCGCGTCGGCGGCCATGGTGTGCCCGGCGGAGCGCAGGATCCGCTCCGGGGTGTCGTCCTTGGGGTTGGACAGCCAGCCGTAGATCTGGGTGACGGGCGCCTTCGCCGAGGCGGCCGCGAGCAGCAGATTGGCCGGCAGGTCCTGGCCGGCCGGGGCTGCGCAGCCTGCCCGGCGCCGACGTACGGCCCGGGGCGCTCGACGAGGTCCGCGCCGTACTGGAGGCGGTCGAGGCGCTGCTCCCGGACGGGGCCGGGCGCCCGGCCGGAGCGGACGGCGTCGCGCCGGCCCGGCCGCTCACCGGCTCCGTCTGCCTGGACCTGGCGACCACCGACCCGGTGGCCGCGCTGCGGCGCGACTTCGTCGATCCGCTGCTGCGCGAACTGTCCGCCTCGCTCGGCAACATCGAGAAGGTGGCGACGAGGACCGACTGGCCGTCATCCGCACCGCGTTGCACGCCATCCGCGCCCGGCTGCCCGAGCTCGCACCGAGCCCCGGCACCGCCGCGATCCCCTCGCCGCGCCGCCGCCCGGCCGCCGCGCCCAGCATCCGGGCCGCCGTGGAGCAGGCGGTGGCGGCCTTCCCCGGCCCGTTCTCCGCCCGGGACGTCCTGCGCGTCCTGCCGGCCGGTGTCTACGGCGACCCGTCGAAGACGATCAGCAACGTCCTGTCCACCCTCGTCAAGTCGGGCCGCCTACAGCGTGTTTCGCGCGGAACGTACGCCGGAGTGCCCGATCCCGCCGAACCGGGCGACGCCGGGCACGGCGGGCCGAAGAGCGCCTGAACGGCCGAGCCGGAAGGAAGACCCGACCCGATGACCGAAACGACCCACCTGGGCGCCGAACTCGGCGCCCAGGTCCATGTGTTCTCCCCCAACGCCGGACTGATCGACGGTGTCCCGGTCACCGCACCGCCCTACGGCGACATCCAGGAGGTGATCCTGTCCATCCTCCAGCAGCGCGCCCAGCAACTCGGCGCGCCCACCCCCGCGTTGATCAACGACAACCGGTACGGCGGTGCCATCCGGCTGCTGGTCCATCCGGACGGGTCGACCGAGCAGCTGGACTGAACGGCCGGCCAGGGCCCGGACGAACCGCGAGGGGCCCGGAAGCCGACCTGACGGTCGTGCCTCCGGGCCCCTCGCGCGAGCCGCTGCTCAGTCCGAAGACTGCCGGCGACTGATCAGTCCGCGGACTGCTGACGCTTCGGCCGCCAGACCACCAGCGCGCTGGTGTGCTGGACCTCCTGGTACGGGACCAGGTCGCGGCGGTAGGAGGCGTGGACCGCGGCCTCGCGCTGCTGCATCGCCGCCGCCGCGCCCTCCAGCGCCGACTGGAGTTCCGCGACGCGGGACTGCAGCGCGGCGACCTGGTTCTCCAGCTCGATGATGCGCTTGATGCCGGCCAGGTTGATGCCCTCGTCCTGCGACAACTGCTGCACCTGGCGGAGCAGTTCGATGTCGCGGGCCGAGTAGCGGCGGCCCCGGCCGGCGGTGCGGTCCGGGGAGACCAGGCCCAGGCGGTCGTACTGGCGCAGCGTCTGCGGGTGCAGCCCGGAGAGCTGGGCCGCCACCGAGATGACGTAGACCGGGGTCTCCTCGGTCAGCTCGTAGGGGTTGCGTCGACGGCCGTGTGCGTCCATGGGGCGGTCAGTCTCCCTTCGCTGCCTCGAACAGCTCGGCGCGCGGGTCCTCGCCTGCGGTCGCCTCGCGGTACGCCTCCAGGGCGTCCCGCGCCTTGCCCGACAGGTCCTTGGGCACCCGCACCTCGACGGTGACCAGCAGGTCGCCGCGGGTGCCGTCCTTGCGGACCGCGCCCTTGCCCCGCGCCCGCATCGTACGGCCGTTCGGCGTGCCCGGGGGCAGCTTCAGCGTGACGGGCGGGCCGCCGAGCGTCGGCACCCGGACGTCACCGCCGAGGGCCGCCTCGGCGTACGTCACCGGGACGGTCACCGTGAGGTTGTCGCCCTTGCGGCCGAACACCCGGTGCTCGCCCACGTGGACGACGACGTAGAGGTCGCCCGCCGGGCCGCCCCGCTCGCCGGGCGCGCCCTTGCCGCGCAGCCGGATGCGCTGCCCGTCGGTGACGCCGGCCGGGATGCGGACCTGCATCGTGCGCGAGGACTTGGCGCGCCCGCTGCCCTTGCACTCCGCGCAGGGGTGCTCGGCGATCAGCCCGCGGCCCTTGCAGTCGGGACACGGGTCGGTGAGCGAGAAGCCGCCGCCCGAGCCCCGCGCCACCTGCCCGGTGCCGACGCAGGTCGGGCACACGCGCGGGGTGCCGTTCTTGTCGCCGGTCCCCGAACAGGCCTTGCAGGGCGCCTGGGAGGACATCCGAAGCGGCACCGTGGCGCCCTCGATGGCCTCCGTGAAGCTCAGCGTGACCTCGGACTCGATGTCCTGGCCGCGCCGGGGCTGGGTGCGCGTACCGGTGGTGCCGCCCCGGTTGAACAGGCCGCCGAAGACGTCACCGATGCCTCCACCGCCGCCGAAGCCGCCGGACGACCCGCCGCCCTGGGCGCCGCCCCCGAAGAGGTCGCCCAGGTCGAAGTTGAACGAGCCGCCCCCGGCGCCCGGCCCGGGGCGGAAGCCGCCGTTGCCGAACAGGGCGCGCGCCTCGTCGTACTCCTTGCGCTTCTTGGGGTCGCCGAGGACGTCGTTCGCCTCGGAGATCTCCTTGAAGCGCTCCTCGGCCTTGGCGTTGCCCTTGTTGGCGTCCGGGTGGAACTCGCGGGCGAGCTTCCGGTACGCCTTCTTGATCTCGGCCTCGGTGGCGTCCTTGGGGACGCCGAGGACCTTGTAGTAGTCCTTCTCGATGAAGTCCTTGGTGCTCATCCCCGACGTCCCTCCTCTCCCGTGAATGCGATGTCAGCCCTCGTCCGGGCCACCGCTCTCCTTGTCGTCGGCCGCCTCGGCCGGCTCCTCGGCCTTGACGGTCTGGGCCCCGGGCTGCGGTTCGGCCACGGCCACCCGCGCGGGGCGGATGGTGCGCTCGCCGAAGCGATACCCGGGCTGCAGGATGGCCACGCACGTCGTCTCGGTGACGTCCGGCGCGTACGAGTGCATCAGCGCCTCGTGGATCGTCGGGTCGAAGGGCTCGCCCTCCTTGCCGAACTGCTGCAGGCCCATCTTGGCCGCCACGGTCTCCAGCGACTCGGCGACGGACTTGAACCCGCCGACCAGTTCGCCGTGTTCCCGCGCGCGGCCGATGTCGTCGAGCACGGGCAGGAGTTCGGTCAGGAGGTTCGCCACGGCGATCTCCTTGACCGCGACCCGGTCCCGCTCGACCCGGCGGCGGTAGTTCTGGTACTCGGCCTGGAGGCGCTGGAGATCCGCCGTGCGCTCGCCGAGCGCCGTGCGCACCTGGTCCAGCTGGGCCAGCAGACCCGCGTTCTCGTCACCGTCCCCGGCCGGGGCCGCCCCCTCCTTGGGGGCGGCCTTCGGCTCGGCGTCGTCGGGGGTCGCGCCGGAGGGGACGTCGGGCTTCTCCTCGAAGCCCGGGGTCTCCTCCGTCACGCGGCACCGTCCTTGTGCTCGTCGTCCACGATCTCGGCGTCGACCACGTCGTCGTCGGCCTTCGGGGCCTCGGCGCCGGCGGACGCGCCGCCCTCGGCCTGGGCCGCCTGGGCGTCGGCGTACATGGCCTGGCCCAGCTTCTGGGAGACGGCGGCGACCTTCTCGGTGGCGGTGCGGATCGCGGCGGTGTCCTCGCCCTTGAGCGCGGCCTTCAGCTCCTCGACGCTGCCCTCGACCTCGGTCTTGATCTCGCCGGGGACCTTGTCCTCGTTGTCCTTGAGGAACTTCTCCGTCTGGTAGACGAGCTGCTCGCCCTGGTTGCGGGTCTCGGCGGCCTCGCGGCGGGCGTGGTCCTCCTCCGCGTACTTCTCGGCCTCCTGGCGCATCCGGTCGACCTCGTCCTTCGGCAGCGAGGAGCCGCCGGTGACGGTCATCTTCTGCTCCTTGCCCGTGCCCAGGTCCTTCGCGGTCACGTGCATGATGCCGTTGGCGTCGATGTCGAAGGCGACCTCGATCTGCGGGACACCGCGCGGGGCCGGCGGCAGACCGGTCAGCTCGAACATGCCGAGCTTCTTGTTGTACGCCGCGATCTCGCGCTCGCCCTGGTAGACCTGGATCTGCACGGAGGGCTGGTTGTCCTCGGCGGTGGTGAAGATCTCGGACCGCTTGGTCGGGATCGTCGTGTTCCGCTCGATGAGCTTGGTCATGATGCCGCCCTTGGTCTCGATGCCGAGGGACAGCGGGGTGACGTCGAGCAGCAGGACGTCCTTGACCTCACCCTTGAGGACACCGGCCTGGAGGGCGGCGCCGATGGCGACGACCTCGTCCGGGTTGACGCCCTTGTTGGCCTCGTTGCCGCCGGTCAGCTCCTTGACAAGCTCGGCGACGGCGGGCATACGGGTGGAGCCGCCGACGAGGACCACGTGGTCGATCTCGGACAGCTGGATGCCGGCGTCCTTGATGACGTTGTGGAACGGCGTCTTGCAGCGCTCCAGCAGGTCGGCCGTCAGCTGCTGGAACTGGGCGCGGGTGAGCTTCTCGTCCAGGTGCAGCGGGCCCTCGGCGGACGCCGTGATGTAGGGCAGGTTGATCGAGGTCTCGGTGGACGAGGACAGCTCGATCTTGGCCTTCTCGGCGGCCTCGCGGAGGCGCTGGAGGGCCATCTTGTCCTTGCTGAGGTCCACGCCGTGGCCGGACTGGAACTGCTTGACCAGGTAGTCGACGACGCGCTGGTCCCAGTCGTCACCACCGAGGTGGTTGTCACCGTTGGTGGCCTTCACCTCGACGACGCCGTCACCGATCTCCAGCAGCGACACGTCGAAGGTGCCGCCACCGAGGTCGAAGACGAGGATCGTCTGGTCGTCCTTGTCCAGGCCGTACGCCAGGGCGGCGGCGGTCGGCTCGTTGACGATGCGCAGGACGTTCAGGCCCGCGATCTCGCCGGCCTCCTTCGTCGCCTGGCGCTCGGAGTCGTTGAAGTAGGCCGGGACGGTGATGACCGCGTCCGTGACCTTCTCGCCCAGGTAGGCCTCTGCGTCGCGCTTCAGCTTCTGCAGGATGAACGCGGAGATCTGCTGGGGGTTGAAGTCCTTCCCGTCCAGCTGGATCTTCCAGTCGGTGCCCATGTGGCGCTTCACCGAGCGGATGGTCCGGTCCACGTTCGTGACCGCCTGGCGCTTGGCGACCTCGCCGACGAGCACCTCGCCGTTCTTGGCGAAGGCGACGACGGACGGCGTGGTCCTGGCGCCTTCGGCGTTGGTGATGACGGTGGGCTCGCCGCCCTCCAGAACGCTGACGACGGAGTTAGTCGTGCCCAGGTCGATGCCGACCGCACGTGCCATGGTTGATTCCTCCAGCTGACTTGAGTGGAACAGGCTCAAGTGTGCATGACCCTCGCCACTGGGTCAACAGACCTGAGTCAGCTGGACTCAACTCTTATCCGTTCCTTACACGCAATGAGCCTGTGACCTGCGGCGGAGCGTCCCGCCGGGGCGAATGGACCGGCACCCGAAGGAGTACGAGGACGGCCAGCAGCGCACCGCCGCCCACCCACAGCGCGCCCGCCGTCCCGGTCCACCCGGTGTGCACGAGCACCCCCACGAGCACCGCCGAGAAGCCGGCCGCGCCCAGCAGGACGACGGCACCCTGCGGGGTGATCCCGAGGCGCCGCAGCCGGTGCGCGAGGTGGTCGGGGCCGCGCCGGTGCAGCGGACGCCGGGCCACCCGCCGGGAGAACACCACGAGGACGACGTCGGCGGCGCCGACCGCGCCGAGGCAGAACAGCACGCCCGCGCTGGGCGCGAGCGAGTACCCCGCGCGCGTGAAGACGGCACCGGCGGACAGCAGGAACCCCGTGAACAGCGACCCGCAGGCACCGAGCCCCACGCGCGCGGGGTGCCAGTTGTGCATCAGGAACCCGGTCAGGGCGGCGGCGAACACGCTCAGCAGGACGGCGAGCCCGTCCATCACCTCGGCGGCCGCACAGGCCCCGCAGCCGAAGGCGGTGATCACCCCGACCGTCCCGGCCAGCCCGTCGGCGTGGTCCAGCCCCCGGAAGGCGAGCGCGGAGAAGGCGATCCAGCCGACGGCCAGCATGCCGCCCAGGAAGCCCGTCTCGTCGTACGGCACCACACTGGCCGCCGCCACCGCCGTGCCGGTGATCAGCACGCGGGGTCTGAGCGGCCACACGTCGGCGATCAGCCCCAGGAGGGCCACCGCCCCGCCGGCGACGAGCAGTCGGCCGACGCCCTCGCCCAGCGGAGCGACACCGGTCCACTGACCGGCCCAGGTGACGCAGCAGGTGACGGCCACGACGGCGACCCCACCGAGCACCGGCACCGGTCGCCGGCACCGGCGGTCGACGATTCCCGCCCGCAGTCCGGGCACCCGCAGCAGCGCCACGAGCAGGGCGGTGAGGAGCAGGGCGGCGGAGGCTGCGGCGATCCCGTATAGCACAGGTCTAAGTTAGGCGCGAATGTAGCAAAACTGGATGAATAACACGATCGGATTGCCTACCCATGACACAGGTGTGCCGCGGAAACCTTCCGTCACCTCGGGGGAGGCCCAGGAAGGCGCCCCTCAGCGACTCAGATCACCCCGCGCCCGGCTGCATCCCGACGGAAGATGGGGGTAGTCTCAGACGGACTGCATAAGTTACCGCTTAGTAATGTAACTCAGTAATCTTTCAAGGCCGCCTCAGGAGCCCCCATGCAACTCGCCGCGATCATCGTGTCGCTGGTCCTGACCGTGGTCGGCGTTGCCCTGCTCGCCCGTGCCATCGGTCAGTTCGTCCGGTACTTCAAACTGGGCCAGCGCGTCCCCGCCGGCACCCGGACGGACAACCCGTACCAGCGCAGCGTGACCCTGGTCCGGGAGTTCCTGGGCCACACCCGGATGAACCGGTGGGGCATCGTCGGCTTCGCCCACTGGTTCGTGGCCGTCGGGTTCCTGACCCTGCCGCCGACCCTCGCGCAGGCGTTCGGCCAGCTCTTCCAGGCGGACTGGACGCTGCCGGTCATCGGCGACTTCCTCCCCTTCGAGATGTACACCGAGTTCATCGGTGTGATGACGACCGTCGGCATCGTCGTCCTGATGACGATCCGCCTGCTCAGCCTGCCGTCCCGGCCCGGCCGCAAGTCCCGCTTCGCCGGCTCCAAGGCCGGCCAGGCGTACTTCGTCGAGTACGTCATCCTCACCATCGGCCTCGCCATCTACGTCCTGCGGGGCCTGGAGGGCGCGCTGCACCACGTGGACGGCTACGAGGCCGGGTACTTCGCCTCGTACCCCCTGGTCCTCGCCTTCAAGGGCCTGAGCCTGACCGCGCTGCAGAACTTCGTCTACTTCGTCGCGATGGTCAAGATCGCCACCTCGTTCATCTGGATGATCGTGGTGTCGCTCAACACCAACATGGGTGTGGCCTGGCACCGCTTCCTCGCCTTCCCCAACATCTGGTTCAAGCGTGACGCGAACGGTGGTACGGCCCTCGGCGCCCTGCAGCCGATGACGTCCGGCGGCAAGCCGATCGACTTCACCGACCCCGGCGACGACGACGTCTTCGGCGTCTCCCAGGTCGAGCAGTTCTCCTGGAAGGGCCTGCTGGACTTCTCCACCTGCACCGAGTGCGGCCGCTGCCAGTCGCAGTGCCCGGCCTGGAACACCGGCAAGCCCCTCTCCCCCAAGCTGCTGATCATGTCGCTCCGGGACCACGCCCACGCCAAGGCGCCGTATCTGCTCGCGGGCGGCGGCAAGACGATGGAGGGCGAGGAGAAGGCGTCCGAGGAGCAGCTCGCCTCGGTGCCGGCGTCCGCGCTCGCCGAGGCCGAGCGTCCCCTGATCGGCACCGCGGAAGAGAACGGCGTCATCGACCCCGACGTCCTGTGGTCCTGCACCACCTGCGGCGCCTGCGTCGAGCAGTGCCCCGTCGACATCGAGCACGTCGACCACATCGTCGACATGCGCCGCTACCAGGTCATGATCGAGAGCGCCTTCCCCTCCGAGGCGGGCACGATGCTCAAGAACCTGGAGAAGAAGGGCAACCCCTGGGGCCTGGCCAAGAAGCAGCGCCTGGAGTGGACCAAGGAGGTCGACTTCGAGGTCCCGGTCGTCGGCAAGGACATCGAGGACCTCACCGAGGTCGAGTACCTGTACTGGGTCGGCTGCGCCGGCGCCCTGGAGGACCGCGCCAAGAAGACCACCAAGGCCTTCGCCGAGCTGCTCCACATCGCGGGCGTCAAGTTCGCGATCATGGGCGGCGACGAGAAGTGCACCGGTGACTCCGCCCGCCGCCTGGGCAACGAGCCGCTGTTCCAGGAACTCGGCATGGAGAACGTCATGTCCCTCAACGCCGCGTTCGGCGAGGAGATGGACGACGACGGCAAGGTGACCGAGGAGTCGCGGAAGCCCAGGTCGGCGAAGAAGATCGTCGCCACCTGCCCGCACTGCCTCAACACCCTCGGCAACGAGTACCCGCAGCTCGGCGGCGACTACGAGGTCATCCACCACACCCAGCTGCTCCAGCACCTCGTCGACGAGGGCAAGCTGATCCCGGTGACCCCGGTCGAGGGCATCATCACCTACCACGACCCGTGCTACCTGGGCCGCCACAACAAGATCTACACGCCTCCGCGCGAGATCATCGGCAAGGTCCCGGGCCTGCGCAACGAGGAGATGCACCGCCACAAGGAGCGCGGCTTCTGCTGCGGCGCCGGCGGCGCCCGGATGTGGATGGAAGAGCGCATCGGCAAGCGCATCAACAACGAGCGCGTCGACGAGGCGCTGTCGGTGAACCCCGACATCGTCTCCACGGCCTGCCCGTTCTGCCTGGTCATGCTCACCGACTCGGTGAACGGCAAGAAGAACGAGGGGGCGGCGAAGGAGTCGATCCAGGTCGTCGACGTCGCCCAGCTCCTCCTGGACTCCGTCAGGACACCGGCCGACCCGGCGGGCGAGTCCGAGGAAGAGAGCGCCCCGGAGCCGGAGCCGGTGAAGTAACCCCGGTCCCACGATCGACGGTGCCCCCCTGACCCGCACAGGCAGGGGGGCACCGTCGTATTCCGGGTTGGACTGCCCCTGAAAGGGGCGCGGGGCTGTGCCTATATGCGGCTCCGCCGCGTGGGCGCGACCAGCCACGACGGCGCCGCAGACGGGGACGACACCGCACCCCGCGGCGCTCAGCCCTTGGGCGCAGCCTGCTGCACCACATCGAACGACCACAGCGTGGCCCCGTCGGCAGCAGGCTTCGGCCGCTCACCACCCCCCTCGCCGCCGCCCCCGTGGGCGCCCCTCATCGACCCCTCCATCCACGCCCGGAAGGACTCCTCGTCCCGCCACCGCGTGTACACCAGGTACTGGTCGGTCCCTTCGACGGGCCGCAGCAGCTCGAACCACTCGAACCCGTCGGCCCCGTCCACGGCGCCCGCCCGCGAGGCGAACCGCTTCTCCAGCACCTCCCGCTGCTCGGCCGGCACGGACAGCACGTTGATCTTCACGACGCTCATGGCCCCCATCCTCCTCCCTCGGCGAGACCCGGTACCACGAGGCCGGACTCGTAGGCGATGACCACCGCGTGGGTGCGGTTCTGCGCGCCGAGTTTGGTCAGGACGTTGCCGACGTGCGTCTTGGCCGTCTCCAGGCTGACCGTGAGGAGTTCGGCGATCTCGGGGTTGGACCGTCCGGTGGCCATCAGCCGCAGCACCTCCTCCTCCCGGCCGGTCAGCGCCGCCTTCGGCAGGGCCTCGGCCGAGTCCAGCGGGCGGGCGGTGACCATCCGGCTCAGGGCCGCCGGGAAGAGGATCGCCTCTCCGGCCGCCGCCACTCGCACGGCCTCCGCGATCTGCGGGACGGGGAGCCGCTTGAGCACGAATCCGCCGGCGCCCGCGCTGAGCGCGGCGGTGACGTAGGCATCGTTCTCGAAGGTGGTGATCACCACGACCTTCGGCGGCGGCGCGACCGGGCCGGCGAGGAGCTGCCGGGTGGCGTCGATCCCGTTGAGGCGCGGCATCCGCACGTCCATCAGGACGACGTCCGGCCGCAGCTCCCGCGCCCGCTCGACCGCCTCGACGCCGTCGGCGGCCTCGCCGACCACGGTGATCCCCGGCTGCACCGCGAGCAGCGTGCGCAGGCCGATGCGGGTCACCTGGTCGTCGTCCGCGATCAGGAGGGTGATGGACTCCTCCCGGCCGGACTCCCGCTCGTCGGGGGCGGTCACGGCGTCGGCCGTACGGGCAGCCGGACCGCCAGCCGCCACCGCTCGGCCCCGTCCGGGCCCGCCGAGAACTCGCCGTGCAGCAGCCGTACCCGCTCGTCGAGTCCGGGCAGGCCGTGCCCGGAGGTCGGGAAGGACCCCGCCGGGGCGGCGGCCCGCGTCCCGGTCCGGTTGACCACGCTCAGCTCCAGTACGTCCGGCGCGGACCGCACCCCGACCTGGATCGGGCCGCCCATTCCGTGCCGCAGCGCGTTCGTCAGCCCCTCCTGGAGGATCCGGTACGCCGCCCGGGACAGCGTCCCCTGCACCTGCGCCAACTCGCCCGTCAGCTCCGGCTCCACCACCGCCCCGGCGTGCCGCAGCCGGTCCATCAGCTCGGGCAGGTCGGCCAGGGTGCGTTGCGGCGCCGTCCCCGCGGCCTCCTCCCGCAGCACTCCCAGCGCGTAGTCCAGGTCCTCCAGCGCGGCCCGGGACGACTCCTCGATACTGCGCAGCGCGGCCCGCGCCGCCACCGGGTCGGCGGTGAGCACCTCGCCGGCCACCGCGGCCTGGATCGTGGTGGCGGTCAGCGTGTGCCCGATCGAGTCGTGCAGTTCGTGGGCGAGCCGGTTGCGTTCGGCCAGTCGCAGTTCCCGCTCGGCGGCCAGCGCGAGCCGTTCCGCCACCGACGGCCCCAGCAGCCGCGGCGCCAGCCATCGCAGGGCGCCCGACACCGCCGCGCACACGGCCACCGCCAGCAGCAGGCAGCAGAGCGCCGCCACCCAGCTCCCCCAGCCGCCGGTCAGCCGCGCCGACCAGCCGAACAGCGTCAACTCCCCCTGGGAGTCCAGCCAGTTCCCCGGAAGGACCACACCCGCGATCGTCAGCACGGCGGTCAGCAGCATCCCCGCCCACCCCAGTGCCACGTGCAGCACCAGCCAGAGCGGGGTCCGCAGGCGATCGGCACCGGCCGGACCCGCCGCCCCCGCACGAGGGGCCACCGGATCGGGCAGCGGCACGTCCAGCAGCTTGCGGGCGCCGGCGACCAGCACCCGCCGTGTGCCGGCGGCCAGCCCCAGCGCACCGATCAGCGCCGCCCAGACCAGTAGGACGACCACGATCCCCACGGCCTCCGGAGCGGAGCGCCACGACAGCACCGGCAGCGCGGCCAACGGCAGCAGCGGAAGGCTCGCGAGCGCACCGCCGTAGGCGAAGAGCGCACCCGCGTAGGTGGAGCCGCGCAGCAGCGGCCGAAGTCCCCTGATCATGGCGTCAGTATCGCCGGACGGCCCGGCGCCGCCCTCCCCCGATCGGGGGAGCGACATCCCCCTCTCCGCCGCGATGTCTCGCACGGGGTCCGCATCCCATGATCGTGCCCCGACCACCTCACAGAAGCAGAAGGAGACGGCGGATGAGCACGCAAGCAACCAACGACAGGAACGGACTGGCCGTGACCGCCATGGCACTCGGCACCATCGGCCTGGCCGGTTCGATCGTCTCCGTCGGCGGCCTGCTCGGCGTCGTCGGCCTCGTCCTGGGCGTCCTGGCGCTGAGGAAGGCCGCACGGACCGGCGTCGGCCGGACCCAGGCCATCACCGGTCTGGTCACCTCGGCCGTCGCGATCGCGATGTCCGTCGCGGTCGCGTTCGTCGCCGTGTGGTTCGCCCACAGGACTCAGGACTGCTACCAGTACAACCACGTCCACCAGTGGGCCCGGTGCGTCCAGCGGCAGTTCTGACGGCCGGCCCCGAGCGAGAGCGGGACGGCTGAAGCGGCCCCAGGGTTCCCCCCAGCCCCAAGAAACTCAAAAATTACCGAACGTACGTACAACCCTTACTTCGTGAGCGGGGTCTCCTGTGCGCTGACGGCTCCGTGACCCCTGGGACAACCCACGGCGAACACGGACAGTCCGCACCCCATTGACTGCGGATGCCCGCCAGGCATCCCCCGCATGCCGCAGGAGAAACCCGCATGCACATGCACCGGCGAATCGCTCTCGCGACGGCCACCGCGGCCGCGCTGACGGGCGGTCTGCTCACCTTCGTCGCCTCGCCCGCGTCGGCCGCCGACTCGGCCCACGTGGCGAAGGCCGACTTCAACGGCGACGGCATCGGCGACATCGCCACGTCCGCGCCCACGGCCTACATCAGCGGCCACAAGGGCGCCGGCGCGGTCGTCGTCCTGTACGGGTCGTCGAGCGGCGTCACCTCGTCCAAGCACAAGACCCTCAGCCAGGACTCCCCGAACGTCCCGGGCAGCGCCGAGGCCGGCGACGGCTTCGGCAGCGAGACGGCCTACGGCGACTTCAACGACGACGGCTACGACGACCTCGCCGTCGGCACCCCGTACGAGAAGGTCGGCACCGACACCAACGGTGGTGGCGTCACCATCCTGTGGGGCTCCAGCAGCGGCCTGACCGGCAAGTCCACCGGCCTCGTCGACCCGTCCCCCGGCTCCCACGACTTCTGGGGCAAGGACCTCGCCGCCGGCGACTTCGACGGCGACGGCAAGGCGGACCTGGTCGTCGGCTCCAACTCCAGCACCCTGGACCTGTACCGGGGCGGCCTGAAGAGCCACGGCAATGTCAACCCGCCGATCGAGCCCGGCACCAACGACTACCCCTACGGTCCGCTGAGCCTGACCGCCGGTGACGTCAACGGCGACGGCCTGACCGACCTGGTGGTCGACGGCTACGAGACGAACACCGCCATGGGCTGGAACACCAACTACTGGCTGCCCGGCTCCACCACCGACGGCCTGAGCGGCTCCACCGCCAAGGCCCTCAAGCCCGGCATCATCACCGCCATCGGCGACATCAACAAGGACGGCTACGCCGACATCGTCAGCGGCGCCGGCTGGGACAACGTCACCGACGACGGCACCCCCATCCCGGACTCCTCCAACGGCGGCCGGGTGAACATCACCTACGGCTCCTCCGCCGGCCCGGCGTCCACCACCGCCATCAGCCAGAACTCGGGCAACGTCCCCGGCACCAACGAGAAGGGCGACGGCTTCGGCTGGGACCTCGACCTCGGTGACGTCAACGGCGACGGCTACCAGGACCTCGTCGTCAGCACCCCGGACGAGGACATCAGCGGCATCAGCGACACCGGCCAGGTCACCGTCCTGTACGGCTCCAAGTCCGGCGTCAACACCACCTCGGGCGCCCAGGCCTTCGCCGAGAACACCCCCGGTGTCCCCGGCACCGCCGAGAAGAACGACCTGTTCGGCGCCGACGTCAAGCTCGACGACGTCACCGGCGACGGCAAGGCCGACCTGGTGATCGGCTCGTACGAGAACGACGGCAACGGCGGGATCACCTTCCTGCGCTCCAACGGCTCGAAGATCACCACCTCCGGGGCCGGCATCATCTCGCCGACCTCCGTGAGCATCAACACCACGGGCGTGCCGCAGTTCAGCTCGAACTTCGCCGACTGAAGCCGATTGAAGCCGACTGACCGCACACCGTCCGGGGTCCGGCCCGCGAGGTTGACGGCCGAACCCCGAGACAACCCGGAACGAGCCTGCTGACGGCCCCTTAGGGGATGTCACAGGTCGGCCGCAAAGCCGGGCCCGCACAGCCGGGCCCGGCACCTCGCCGTCCGGGAGCAGGTACGTTCGAGGACGTGGCTGGATTCAGGATCGGACGCGGGGGCCGTGACAACCGCACCCCCCAGGGACAGCAGGCCCCGCAGGGACGACAGGCCCCGCAGGGACAGCAGGCGCCACGGGGGCCGTCGTACGGCAGGCAGGGACCGTCGTACGGCCGGCCGTCGGCGCCCTCGTCGCCGTACCCCCCGCAGGGGCAGCCGGGACAGCCGTACGGCTACCCGGGGCCGGGCGGCGGGGACGGCCCGGAGTACTTCGACGGCGGCAGCGGCTACGCCCGGGGCGGCTACCAGGGGCCGGGGCAGAGCGCCCCGCACGACCCGTACGCGGCGAACAGCCCGGGCCACACCCAGGCCTTCTCCGTCGACGAGGCCGCCGGCTACACGCAGGGCGCGACCTACCACGCCGGCGCGGCCGCGCCCGCGGGCCCCAGCGGTCCGCCGCTGCACTGGAAGGACCTGCTGCGGGGCGTCGTCCTCTCCCCGAACCAGACGTTCCTGCGGATGCGCGACTACACGATGTGGGCCCCGGCGCTCGTCGTCACGTTCCTCTACGGCCTGCTCGCCGTGTTCGGCTTCGACCACGCCCGCGAGGACGCGATCAGCGCCACGCTCTCCAACGCGGTGCCGATCGTCCTGGTGACGGCGGTGGCGATGGTGCTGAGCGCGTTCATCCTCGGCGTGGTCACCCACACCCTGGCCCGTCAGCTCGGCGGCGACGGCGCCTGGCAGCCCACCGTGGGCCTGTCCATGCTGATCATGTCCCTCACGGACGCGCCCCGCCTGCTGTTCGCCATGTTCCTCGGCGGCGACGCGGGCTTCGTGCAGCTGCTGGGCTGGGCGACGTGGATCGCGGCGGGCGCCCTGCTGACCCTGATGGTCTCCCGCTCCCACGACCTGCCCTGGCCGAAGGCGCTGGGCGCGTCGGCGATCCAGCTGATCGCCCTGCTGTCGATCGTGAAGCTCGGCACGTTCTAGCCCGCGAAGGCCCCCGGTCCACTGGACCGGGGGCCTTCGACCTTCCGTCTCCGGTGCTCCGGAGGAGCTTGCCTTCACACGGTCAGGGGAACCGCGTGGACTTCGTCGGCCCGATGACCAGCACGTTCGTGGATACGCTGGACCGCTTCGGCCGAGGGGGCCTCGGAGAGGCAGTAGACCGTGCCGGACTCCGGGTCCGCCCATGCCTTCTCGAAGTGGACGCCTTCCTCCTGTTCAATGGCGAGATCGGCCCCGTGGGCCTGCTTCAACTGGTCGGACGTGATGCCGTTCATCCCGTGGTGGACATCCATGAACTTGGGCATGATGCCGCGCCTCCTTCCGGCTCTCGCGGCCCGGCGAGTGCCGGGTCGCGCCTGCCGGCGCCATCATGTCCATCCTGTGCCCGTACGCCCCTGACGGCGACACGGGCAGGCCGGAAGCTACCGGGCGCGGGCGCGGGTCAGAGTGCTTCCCTGTTCACCTTGGGCGCCGAGCCCGTCTTGTGGACGGGCGGCAGGACGCTCCACGGGAAGTTGATCCATTCGTCGGTGCGCTTCCACACGTACTCGCACTTCACGAGGGAGTGGGACTTCTCGTAGATCACGGCGGAGCGGACCTCGGCGACGGTGTCGAGGCAGAAGTCGCGGACCAGCTTGAGCGTCTTGCCGGTGTCCGCGACGTCGTCGGTGATGAGGACCTTCTTGTCGGAGAAGTCGATCACGTTCGGCACCGGGGCGAGCATGACCGGCATCTCCAGGGTGGTGCCGACGCCGGTGTAGAACTCGACGTTCACCAGGTGGATGTTCTTGCAGTCCAGGGCGTACGCCAGCCCGCCCGCGACGAACACGCCGCCGCGGGCGATGCTCAGCACGATGTCGGGCTCGTAGCCGTCGTCGGCGATGGTCTGCGCCAGCTCGCGGACGGCGTTCCCGAACAGCTCGTAGGTCAGGTCCTCCCGGACGTCGCTCATCTGCTCGCTCACACCTGGGTCCGATGGAAGTTCAGGAAGGACCGGGAGGCGGTCGGCCCGCGCTGGCCCTGGTACCGGGAGCCGTAGCGCTCGCTGCCGTACGGGAACTCGGCCGGCGAGCTGAGCCGGAACATGCACAGCTGGCCGATCTTCATGCCGGGCCACAGCTTGATCGGCAGCGTGGCCAGGTTGGACAGCTCCAGGGTGACGTGGCCGCTGAAGCCGGGGTCGATGAACCCGGCGGTGGAGTGCGTGACCAGTCCGAGCCGCCCGAGCGAGCTCTTGCCCTCCAGCCGCGACGCGAGATCGTCGGGCAGGGTGATCACCTCGTACGTGCTCGCCAGCACGAACTCCCCGGGGTGCAGGATGAACGGCTCGTCGCCGTCCGGCTCCACCAGCCGGGTCAGGTCGGCCTGCTCCACGGAGGGGTCGATGTGCGGGTACCGGTGGTTCTCGAACACCCGGAAGTACCGGTCCAGCCGTACGTCGACGCTGGACGGCTGCACCATGGATTCGTCGTAGGGATCGATCCGGACCCGCCCGGCGTCGATCTCGGCCCGGATGTCCTTGTCTGAGAGAAGCACGTCCCGAGGATACGCAAGGCGCGCGGAGCCGTGACAACCACGGCACCCACACGCCCCGTCCTTCTCACACGCCCCTATCGCTTCTCCAGGGCGACGGGCACCGCACTGCGGAGCCGGGCACACCTGGGACACCTCACGAGCCGACCCGGACCGAGTCGCTCGGCCTGCTGCATCGGGAACGAAGCGGCGCTGAAGACGTGCCCGTCCGCACAGCGGACCACGGTGCGTTCCATCAAGTCCCTCAAGTCCCTTCCCCAAGAGCCGTATCCGGCTTGCTGCCCTGCCGACAAAAGGCACATTACGGGATCAAAGACTCGACTCTCCAGGCGGCACTCCGGTCCGCCCCGGGACCCTTCTCACACCTCCACCGTACGCCCCAACTCCACGCCCCGGCACGGGGATCCCCCCGCCCCACAACGCACCGGGCCCCCGGGCTCCGAGCACCGGGGGCCTGCCATGAGGTACAGTGAGCGAGCATCCGGACACCCCGACTGCTCGGGCCGTCCGCATCACGCGGGTGTAGTTTAATGGTAGAACATCAGCTTCCCAAGCTGAGAGCGCGAGTTCGATTCTCGTCACCCGCTCCACTTTGAACCCCCTGGCCATTGGCCCGGGGGTTGCTTGTTGTCTAGACCATTTCGGGGGCTTCACGCCCTCCGCGTGCCCTAAGTGCAGGTCGGCCCCTCTCCTCGGGGTGCAGGCGCGCAGGTTGGGGCGACAGGATGCCCGACCGTCTCGAATTATGAGATGCATTTTCGGTGACCTGGGTCACAGTGCGTGCAAACGGCGGGCAAGTCGCCTACGCAAACAGGGACTTGCTGACCGACAACCCTGCTGGCAGCCGCGCGAGCACCGCTTCGACCGTTCCGCCCTGCCGGTGTCGGCCGGTGGTCCACAATGCGCGGCATGTCCACCAGGTACACCCGCTCCCGAAGACGCCGTCCAGCCCCGCGGTGCGGGCGCCGCACCCAGAAAGGGACGCCCTGCAAGCTCCCCCAAGAGATAGGCCGTGGCTGCCGCCATCACGCCACACGGGCCGAGCGCGAAAGCGCAGAGGCGGAGGCCGAGGTCCGAGCCGAGAGAGCACGGCAGCGGGCCGAGCGAGAGCGGAAGAGGATTCGCGCCGGCCTCGCTCTCGCCACCTTGGCGCTGGTGACAGGTCTGGGCTCCTGCGCGTGGGACTCCTGGAAGGACGACGGGCATGAAGCTGCATGCAGCCCGCTCCGAACCAGAGCACACATGCTGAGCAACAACGCGCAGGCGGTCCGAATCCCTCTCGTGTCCGCCACAGACCCGAGCATCCTCGCCCTGCAGCTCGGACTCGAGTTCCCGGACGACCTTGGAGACCTCAACGCCACGTCGGCCACCGAGCTGGACATCTCAGAGGCGTACAGAGAGAAGCGCGAGCTGGCTGGGCAGGCAGCACACGTCGTCCTCGACCATCGGGATTGCTTCAACGACCTCTACACCGATCAAGCCTCCCGCATACAGCGGTCACCTGCGGAAGTCAGCGAAGTAGTAATGCCCTCCCCCGCACACTGCCGTGACGGATGGCCCTCTACGTCCATCGGACGGCAGGGGGCGTGTTCCCATCACGGCGGCGTCGTTCCTGGAAGCCTGTGGGCCACTCTGCTCTTCGCCTAGTCCAGGCAAATCGGCCCGTCAGAGTGTGCACTGACCAGACTGTCATCAAGTGGCACGCCCTATACCGGCACTACGTCCCCCAGCGCCTCTCGAAGGGCAGTGCCCACGACAGGCCCGGCTGCCGCCACCTGCCGAAGGTCATCGCTCTTCATATAGCGGTAGCTCTGCGGCGGGTGGAAGGTCCCTGCCGCGCGCAAGGCGTTGAGCGTGACCGGCTGCTCGAAGGACACAGGGTCCTCCAATGTGAGGCCGCTCGCCTGAGTGGCACCGCTCATATAGGCGTCGTACTCGCGTCGAGTGATCCCTGTCTGGGCACGATGCGCCGACCAGACCTCCTTGGGGGAGGCCACATGGACCGAGGCGATGCGCGCCATGCCCACCAGGGCCATGGTGGGCGCGGTCGCGTAGAGCAGGACAGGCGTTCCGGGAGGCGCGGCGACGCGTTGGCGGCGGACCTCCACCGTCTTGCTGCCAGCCAGGATCGCGGTGGCGAAGCGCGGGTGGACGGACAGCAGCATCGCGCGTTCCGGATCGTTCACGTCTTTCGGTGCCCCTCTTCGTAGACCGCCTGGAACAGGTCGTTGCTGATCTTCGACAGCGAGATCAGCGAGTTCGATGACCAAGGTAGTCCCAGCTCCCCGGCCAGCGAGGTCAATCGCCTCAGCGTCACCGGCCTGGGGAAGATCTCGGTGTCCGAGAACCTCAGAGCCATGGCGTGACCTGAGGCATCAGCGGCTTTCTGAACCTCGACTCGACCATATACGCCCAGGTGTTCGAATTTCGAGAACAGCGCATCGGGTGTGTCGATGAGCACCTCGTCCAGCCGCGAACTGCCCACGATCATCTGGCTTTCCACACCCGCGGGACCTTCACTGACGTACCAGAGAAGGCGGGCGGGAACGCTCTCGCCTCGATGCCCCGACGAGCGGTAGTAGACGTGCTCCCGACTGATGCCCAGAACGTCGCCGCGCGGCAGGAGCATGGCCGGGACGTTGAACAGTTCGGTGGACCAACGCGGTTTGATCGGCACCATGAAGGACGGCAGCCCGGAGTCGATGACCTTCGCCGGCCACCAGGCGCGTTCCACCACAGCGGCTACCTCGGCGGGCATGCCCTCATGCAGGGCGGCTGCCTCCACGGTCAACTCGCGAGCGAGCCCGCCGGCCACTGCCTCCACCTCAGCCGCCGTACCGCATACGTTCACCAGGAGAGCCACGAGCCTGCCGTCGTGCTCGAAGAAACCGTCATCCCCACCGGCTGTCTTGGCTACCGCCGAAGGATGCGGGTCGGTGATTCGAATGATCTCCGCGCCGCAGTCGCGACCAAGGCGCTTGAGCAGAAAGAGAAGCTGCCTAGCCAGCGTCTCTTCGAGCGGATGGTCTGCGGTGCGGAGCACAGGGACCACCAGGGTCCGTCCGTCCAGCGCCCACGCATAGAGGGCTACGGGGTGCCCCTCCCCGTCCCGCAGCAGTTCGCGGCGCCATACGACCGTGTCGGCGGCCAGAGAGCGCAAGCGTTCAGCAAAGGCCGATCCGTCGTCCTCGCCGGACTGGTTGAAGAAAGCGACTAGCTCGTCCTCGGCGCCCGGGGATACCTCCATGGACCGGAAGTCCGTGCCCATCAGGTCGGCCGGGCGGTAGACCTGGGCCTGCCGAAGCTCGTCCACATGCAGCGTCACCGTGGCGGGCGCTACTACACGAACCCTGGCAACCTCCCAAGCCACGTCCGCCAAGCGGGACAGGAGGGGGTTCCGAGTGGCCAGCACGCGGAGACCGGCGCACGAGGTCTCGGCCACGTACTGCGCGCAGCGACGGAGTGCCCCGTCGTCAGGCTCGTCCGGGAGTGACTTCTTGGTCGCGCTGAGCAGCTCAGCCGTTCGTTCGGCCACAGCCTCAGGGGCAGGAGTGAGCTGACACAGCCCAGACAGCGCCGCCCGCTGGTGCTGGCGCTCGGCGGTGTCGGCGATATCGCGGATCTGATGGACCAGTTGGGGCGTGTAGGCAAGCTCGACTAGATCCGTCATCCAGCCCGCTTCCAGTGCCCGGGATTCCTCTACGTCGGTTGTGTAGGTGAGTCCCCGGAGATCGGCGAATACCCCGTGGTCGACCGCCACCACCAGCAGGGCATCGCTCTCCACCTCAGTGAAGAGATGGGGGTGCCCGAGATCCAGCCACCATCCGTCGAGGATCTCCCCATCCCGGCCGCGTCCGCGTACCTCGCCATGCGGGACGAACCCCAGGCTCGTCCACATGCCGCTGAGGTTGTAGTTCCGACGGCACTTGGCCTTGATGCCGAGCCGTTGTGGATACCCCTTCTTGATCTCCTCCACCAGTTGTCGTGCGATGCTCCTGCCGCGCTGCTCCTCCGCCACGCAAAGGTGGGCCAGGCGTATGTGCGCGCTCCTTTTCGGGAGCCCGAACAGTGCGTAGCCGATCACCTCGTCCGCTTCAACGGCTACGAGCAGTCCACCGTCTTCGGCTGCCTTGATGTACGCGGGAGGCTTCAAGAGCCCCAACGTCTTGGTATAGCGGTTGCCCAGCATGATGGCCTTGTCGATCAGCTCATTCTGCGCAGGTGCAACCGACAGCAGCTTGATCGCCACTACTCCCCCTCCAGAAGGGCCGGCCGAGACCAGCCTCAACTCCCCTGTCAGTACATACAGGGAAAGCTGATCTCAACGGAAGCCGTGCCTCAAGGGGGCACGAGGGGCGCACGGTGCTGTAGCGGCAACCCCAACACGGCTACCGGCGTAGCGAACCCGATCGGGTTCGCTACGCCCGGCGCGATGCGGCCCGTGCGGCAGCCGCTGAGCAGGCGGAACGCGACCGGCAGGCCGCGGCCGCCGCC
>NZ_JBEYVS010000061.1:0-33056 GCF_040644095.1 Streptomyces sp. NPDC047028 | reverse complement strand
ACATCGGCGCCCGCGAATACGACCCCACCACCGGCCAATTCCTCAGCACCGACCCCCTCCTCACCCTCGACCAACACCAATCCCTCAACGGCTACGCCTACGCCAACAACAACCCCGTCACCAACTCCGACTCCACGGGTACAACACTGGACGGCGGCGGAGACTGCGGAATCCTCGGCACCTGCAACGTCGGCGAGAAACCCGGCGACATCAGAAACAACCCCGACGGCCACCTGAGAAAACACCACGGGACCTCAAGCGGAAACGGCAACAGCGGTACAGCACCCACCAGCAGTACCGGCCACACCTCCAACGCGTGGGGTAAGTTCACGAACTGGGTCTCGAACACAAAGGACACCGTCGTCAACTACGGGTCTGCGATTGTTTCACAACCCGATATCTGGATCGGTGGCGCCGAAACCGTAGGCAGCATGATCCTCATGGGTCAAGGAGCAGACGTCACCACAACAGGTGTAACAATCTGCTTGAGCGGCGTCGGCTGCCTCGCAGGCGCCCCGATCGCCGCAGGCGGCGTAGTCCTGGTCGGCATCGGCGCATACGGAGCCAAAGACGGCATCGGACGTATCAACGACGGACTCGGCAAAGCCCTCCGCGAGGCTGAAAGCACCGGGAGTGGAGAAACGGCTGGCAGCGCATCTGGAGCGCCCTCTTGGATCCCCAAGACAGCGACCAGTAAGGTGCCAGATGCCTTTGGCTCAGGGAAGGCTACCAAAAAGGGAATCGGCTGGCGATGGAACGACGGAAAGGGAAACGGAATCCGCATTGACCAAGGAAATCTTAACAATTCACAGAAGTACCAACAGGTCGACCATGTCGTCATCAATTCCGGTGGCAGGATTCTAGGACGGGATGGCAAACCAATCGAAGGCGACATAAAAACTAACGCCTACGAAGCGCACATCCCGCTCACCGACTGGCTGAAATGGAAGTCATGGAATTCTCCAAATTGAGCAAAGTTTCCTTTCCGGAAATGAGAGAAAGTGTCATTTCCGCCGTCTCCGCCCTGACTGACGAGAAGTACCAAAAAGAAGTCTGGGTCGATCAAAACTATCCTGAAGAGGGGTATTTCGATGACTTCGAGCTGAATATTCACATCCTCTTCGACGATACACTGGTACTCGAGGACCCCGCGTCCGCGCTCGGTACAATACTGCGCTCTACGGAAGAGGTGAATGCCATGGAGAAGCTGGCCTCTGCCATCAATGATCTACTCGCGAGCGAAGGCAGCGATAAGACGGATATCCAATACATCACCTCACCTTTGTGGGGGGCTGTTGTAAGATCCGCGTCGATCGCCCTCGGTATCTTGAATCAATAACCGACGAGCGACTCGGGGCGATACTCCAGGGAAGCCCCGACTTCCGTCGAAACGATGCCCTTCATGGTGCCGGGGTTTCGCATACCTCCTCGCGGAGTGGCAGCGGACCCAAGACCATCAACGGCGTCGGGGCGGTGAACGTGAACCGACGCTTAGGGACGTCTTAAACACGGTCGGGGCCGGTGCCCGTGCGTGGGCGCCGGCCTTCCCGCCGTCCCGCAGCCGATGGCGTGTCACCCCGTTCACACCCGCCCCGCGCCCATTCGTGTTCTCTTCGGATTTTCGGCCGGTACCAGCCTCGTACGCCCCTGACCTGCCCGAACCCCGGGGCCGCTGGGCCGTGTGGGGGCCGTGGGGGCCACCCGTTCTCCGCAGTGGGGGACCGTTCTCGGGGGGCGGGGTGGGGCGAGTGCGACTTTGCTCGGTGGGGCAGGGGCGTGGCCCCTGGTCGAGTCGGAGGAAGAGTTCGGACAAGCTCTGGGGAGCACCATGGGACGCACTGCCCGTCTGCTGGCCGGTACCGGGCTCGCCGTGGTCGCGGCGGGGTTCGCCTCGGCGCCGGCGTACGGCGGGGACACCGGGACCGGTGCCGGTTCGGGTGCCGGGACGCTGGTGATGTCGCCGGCCACCGTGGTGCCCGGCGGGGACGTCACCGCGACGACCACGGGATGCGGGAAGAAGGCCGCGGCCAGTGGGAACGCGGGCGCGGTCGGCGCCGGTACGTTCCCGATGGCGCCCGGTGACGACACGAGCCAGGCCGTCGGGCGGTTCCGGGTGCCGGAGAGCGCGCAGCCGGGGACGTACGAGATCGTCGCCCGGTGTGCCGAGGGCGACCGGCAGGTGACGGGCGACCTGGTGGTGGCGCTGAGCGCGGCGCGCGAAGAGGTGCAGCCGCGCGGCAGCCTGAAGACGGGGGTCGGCGGCGGGCTCGGCCGCGACCCCGTGCAGACCACGGCTGGTGTGGCCGCTCTGGCCGTCGCCGCCGCGGGCGGTACCTGGCTCCTGCATCGCCGGGCGAGAGGCGACGGGATCTGACGGACACCCTCCGCTGTCCGTCGCCGGTACCGCATACCCCACCCCCTCCGGGCCCGATGCCCCTCGCGGCCCGGAGGGGGCAGAGGGGCCGAGGGTACGAGGGCTCCGCCGACCGGGGTCGTCGTACGCGCGTCAGAGAACCGTCGGAAGAGGGGTACGCCATGCGCCGGATCGGGGACACCGCGATAGCCGCGGTCACCGTCGTCGCCCTCGCCTCGGGCGTGTGGCTGCTCGGTGGCAGTTCCGGTACGCACGCGCCGCCGCAGCCGTCGGCCGCCGAGGGCCGGGCCGAGCCGGGTGAGGCGGCGCACGGGGCGCCCGCGCTGCCGGCGTCGCCGCCGACCCGCATCCGCATCCCCGCGATCCATGTGAACGCCCCGCTCATGGGGCTCGCGCTCACCCCCGGCGGCAGCCTGGACGTGCCGCCGCCGGAAAACAAGAATCTCGCCGGCTGGTACGAGGCCGGCACCGCGCCCGGTGAGACGGGCACCGCGATCGTCGCCGGGCACGTCGACAACGCCCAGGGACCCGCCGTCTTCTACGACCTGGGCGCCCTCAAACGCGGAGCCCGCATCGAGGTGGACCGCGAGGACGGCACGGTCGCCGTGTTCACGGTGGACGCGGTCGAGGTGTACTCCACCCGGAACTTCCCCGACGAGAAGGTGTACGGCGCCGCGAAGCGCGCCGAGCTGCGGGTGATCACCTGCGGTGGCGGCTACACCAAGGCGACCGGCTACCAGGGGAACGTGGTGGTCTTCGCCCACCTGACGGGCAGCCGGAAGGCTGCCGCCTAGGCGCGGGCGCCCTCCAGGTACTTCAGCACTGCCAGCACCCGCCGGTGTCCGGACTGCGACGGCGGCAGGTCGAGCTTGGTGAAGATGTTCGCGATGTGCTTCTCCACGGCCCGTTCCGTGACGGTGAACGCGGTGGCGATCGCGTGGTTCGTGCGGCCCTCCGCCATCAGCGAGAGCACCTCGCGTTCGCGGGGCGTCAGCGTGTCCAGGGCGGTGCTGCGGCGAGTGGCGCCGAACAGCTGGGCGACCACCTCGGGGTCCAGCGCGGTGCCGCCGGCCGCGATCCGCTCCAGCGCGCCGACGAACTCCCCGATGTCGGTGACCCGTTCCTTCAGCAGATAGCCGAACCCGGCGGGGTCGGTGAGCAGCCGGGCCGCGTACGTCGTCTCCACGTACTGCGAGAAGAGGAGCACACCGATGCCCGGGTTTTCGGCGCGCAGCCGCAGGGCCGCCCGCACGCCCTCGTCGGTCTGGGTGGGCGGCAGCCGGATGTCGAGGACGGCGACGTCGGGGGCGTGTTCGGCGACAGCCGTCATCAGCGTCTCGGGGTCGCCGACGGCGGCCGCCACCTCGACGCCGCGCAACTCCAGCAACTGCACCAGGCCGTCCCGCAGCAGGGCCGAGTCCTCGGCGATGACGACGCGCATACGGCTCCGTTTCCGGTGGTGCGGCAGGCTCAGGTGAGGGGGTGGGCTCAGGTGTGGGGCAGTTCGACCGTGATCACAGTAGGCCCTCCGGGTGGGCTGGCGCAGGTGAGTGTGCCGTCGACCGTGCGGATGCGGGCCAGCAGGCCGGTGAGTCCGGAGCCCCCGCCGACCACCGCCCCGCCGCGGCCGTCGTCGGTGACGCGCAGCCGCAGCAGGGTGTCGTCGGCGGTGACGTCGACCGTGGCGGTGCCGGCCCCGCTGTGCTTGACGGCGTTGGCGAGGAGTTCCGCGGCGCAGAAGTAGGCGATGGACTCGACGGCGGGACTGGGCCGGGTGCGGATGTCGGTGCGCAGTTCGACGGGGAGCGCCACGTCGGCGGCGAGGGTGGCGAGGGCCGCGGGGAGTCCCTCGTCGAGGACGGGCGGGTGGATGCCCTTGACGAGGTGACGCAGGTCGGTGATCGTCTGCGTGGCGGTCGACCGCGCGGTGTCGACGGCGGTGAGGATCCGCTCGGGCGCCGCGCCGGCGGTGACCAGCTCGCGGACGATCGTGAGGTGCATGGCGAGGCCGACCAGCCGGGCCTGCGTCCCGTCGTGCAGGTCGCGTTCGATCCGGCGCAGGGTGGCCGCCGCGTCCTCGACGGCCTGCGCGCGGGTCTCCTCCAGGGTGCGGATACGGCGGTCGGCGGGGTCGGGGCCGAGCAGCGCGGCCAGCAGGGCGCGGTGCGGGGCGAGGGCGTGCCGCAGGAGAAAGGGGACGACTGCGAGGAGGAGCAGGCCGAGGGCGCAGGGGATCAGCCAGCGCGGCCAGGTGTCGACCTGGAAGCCCCAGAACTCCAGGCTGACGTGGGAGACGGAGCCGTCGGCGTGGTGGACGGTGTCGCGGTCCCACTGCTTCAGCAGCGGGAAGAGGGTGAGCAGGACGCCGTAGACATAGCCGATGAGGACGGCGGCGTAGCCGAAGACGGCGGTGAACGGCGTCAGCAGCGCGCAGCCGACGGCCCGCCGGCCGGGCCGGTCGCCGAGCAGGGCCCGGCGCCGGCCGAGGATGCCGTGCCCGCCGGGCGGGGCCGGTTCCTCGATCCGCAGGCCCAGCAGGCGGCGGGCCAGCAGCCGTTGCAGCGCGCCGAGCGCCAGGGCGCCGCGTACCGTCCCGGCGAGCAGCCACAGCCCGAACGGGGTCACCGACAGCACGAGGCCGGTCAGCAGCCCGGCCAGGGTGAGCACGAAGCCGACGAGGGCGAGCGGGAAGGCCAGCACCGCGTACAGCAGGGCGGCGAGGGCGCGGCGGCCGAACGTGGCGGCGGCGAGGGCACGGAGGCGGACCATGGGGTGACCTTAGGAGAGTCTTCGGTGGGGCTCAGGCGAGGAACCGGTGCGCGATGCGGATCTGGAGCGCCGCCATCGCCCGGCCCAGCCACGGCATGAGCAGCAGGAAGCCGAGGCCGCCGAGCACCGCGTGGAACGCCCACGCACCGGCGAAGGTGGGGCCGCCCCACGCGGTGGAGTAGTCCGACCCGGCCCGCAGGGGCCAGCCGAGGTTCATCGGGACGATGGACCAGCCGTAGACGGTGACGGCCAGAACGAGCAGGTTCACCGGGGTGGCGACCAAGGTGTGCACCAGCCCGGCGCGAGCCCCGCCGCGCGGGTCGGTGCCGAGGAAGCGGTGGGCGAGCGCCCGCTGCCAGCGGGCCGTGGGCGCGCCGGCCAGCGCCAGCGGTACGCAGGCCACGCCGACGGGCAGGGCGAGCAGGGCGTAGGCGACGCGCCGCCAGGTGGGCGCGGTGAAGGGCGCGCGGAGGATGCGCGGGAGCAGGCCGGGGGTGCTGTGGCGCGTGCTCGTCCTGTCGTCGACGCCGAGGTCATGGTTGGTCGTCATCGTGTTTCCCCCTGGAAGTGGACCGGTGGGCGAACCGGATGTCCGGTGCCTTCAGCCTTTCGCGCGCACCCGCGCCGCACGATGGTGGCCGCACGGAACCGCAGGGTTCGGTTGACCCCACCCCCTCACACCCCCGCCCCGCCCCCGCTGAGGGCAGCGTTCCCCGTGGGTAACAGAGGTGATGCGGCGGGGTAATCTCCGCCCCGCACGCTCTTGGGCATGACCTCGAATGCGCGTGTGGTGGTGATCGGCGCCGGGCTCGCGGGCGTACGGCTCGCCCGGCGGCTCGGCGAGCTGGGCGTGCCCGCGCTGCTCGTCGGGGAGGAGGAGCAGGCGCCGTACAACAGGGTCCTGCTGGCCGAGGTGCTGGCCGGCCGGTACGCCCCCGAGGTGATCGCCCTCCCCGCCCCCGACGGCCTGGTCCGCACCCGGGTCACCGCGATCGACCGGGCCGCCCGGAGCGTGAGCTGCGCCGACGGCACCCGGATCGGCTACGGCACGCTGGTCCTGGCCACCGGCTCCAACCCGGTGCTGCCGCCGCTGCGCGGACTGTTCACCGAGGAACACGAACTCCCCGAGGGCGTCCACGCGTTCCGTACGCTGGACGACTGCCTGGGCCTGGCGAAGGCCGTACGGCCCGGGGTGCGCGCGGTCGTCATCGGCGGCGGCCTGCTCGGGGTCTCCGCGGCCCGCGCGCTCGCCGTGCGCGGCGCGCAGGTGGTGCTGGCCCAGCAGGCCGAGAGGCTCATGGAGCGCCAGCTCGACCCGAGCGCGTCCCGGCTGGTGCACCGGCACCTGACGGACCTCGGTGTCGAGGTGCACACCGAGTGCCGGGTACGGGACGTGCGCAGCCTGGGCGGCGCGGTCCGCTCCGTGGAACTGGCCGACGGCTACGCGCTCGACGCCGACCTGGTCGTCCTCGCCTGCGGGGTGCACCCCCGCACCGGTCTCGCCGAGGCCGCCGGGCTCGCGGTGCGCAAGGGCGTCGTCGTCGACGACGAGCTGCGCACCTCCGACCCGCACGTCCACGCCCTCGGGGACTGCGCACAGCACGACGGCACGGTGTACGGCCTGGCCGCCCCGGCCCTCGAACAGGCCGACGTGCTCGCGGAGTTGCTCGCGGGTGACACCACCGCCCGGTACACCGGCACCCGTTCCCTGACCCGGCTGACCCTGACCGGCGCGGCCGGCCCGACCGGTCCGGACTCCCCCTTCGGCCCCTTCGACCTCGCCGCGTTCGGTGAGACGGAGGCCCGTCCCGGCGACGACGTCGTGCAGCTGGCCGACGCCACCCGGGGCACCTACCGCAAGGTCGTCGTCCGTGACGACCGGCTGGTCGGCGGAGTCCTCGTCGGCGAACTCGGCACCGTCGGCGCGCTCGCCCGCGCCTGGGAGGGAGCAGAGCCGCTCCCCCTCGGTGACGGTCCGCTGCTCCACCTGCTCACCAACGACGGAGGCTTCTGACATGACCGCCACCCCGGAGGCCACAGCGGCAGCCGCCCTGGAGGCCGCCCCCACGATCGTGCTCGTCGGCCACGGCATGGTCGGCCAGCGCTTCCTCGAAGCGCTCGCCGGGCGCGGCCTGACCGCCACGCACCGCGTGGTCGTGCTGTGCGAGGAGCCGCGTCCCGCGTACGACCGCGTGCAGCTCACCTCGTACTTCTCCGGCCGTACGCCCGACGAACTGTCCCTGACCGACCTGGAGTTCATCAGGGACCACGGCATCGAGCTGCACGTCGGCGACCCGGCCGAGACCATCGACCGGGAGGCCCGTACGGTCACCGCCCGGTCCGGACGCGTCGTCGGCTACGACGTGCTGGTGCTGGCCACCGGCTCGTACCCGTTCGTGCCGCCGGTGCCGAACAAGGACGCCGAGGGCTGCTTCGTCTACCGCACGATCGAGGACCTGCTCGCGATCGAGGCGTACGCCACGTCACGGGCGACGACGGGCGCCGTGGTCGGCGGCGGTCTGCTCGGCCTGGAGGCGGCGGGCGCCCTCAAGGGGCTCGGACTCACCTCCCACATCGTGGAGTTCGCGCCGCGTCTGATGCCGGTGCAGGTCGACGAGGGCGGCGGCGCCGCTCTGCTGCGCACCATCGAGGACATGGGCCTGAGCGTGCACACCGGGGTGGGCACCCAGGAGATCGTGGTCGGTGAGGACGGTGCCGTCACCGGCATGCGGCTGTCCGACGGCTCCGAACTCGCCACCGATCTGGTGGTGTTCAGCGCCGGTGTCCGCCCACGCGACCAGCTGGCCCGCGACTGCGGTCTGACGGTCGGCGAGCGCGGCGGCATCTCCGTCGACGAGCGGTGCCGCACGGTCTCCGACCCGCATGTGTTCGCGATCGGCGAGTGCGCGCTGGCCGCCGACGGCCGGGTGTACGGCCTGGTCGCGCCCGGCTACGAGCAGGCCGAGACGGCTGCCGCGACCATCGCGGAGGACGAGGCGTCCTTCACGGGCGCCGACCTGTCCACCAAGCTGAAACTGCTCGGCGTCGACGTGGCGTCCTTCGGCGACGCGCACGGCACCGCCGAGGGCTGCCTGGACGTCGTCTACGCCGACTCCCGCGCCGGCCTCTACAAGAAGCTGGTCATCGGCAGGGACGGCACGCTGCTCGGCGGCATCCTCGTCGGCGACGCCGATGCCTACGGCACGCTGCGCGCGCTGACCGGCTCCGTGCCCCCCGTCTCCCCCGAGTCGCTCGTCCTGCCCGCCGGAGCCGACTCGGGGGCCCAACTCGGCCCCGCCGCACTCCCGGACGACGCGGTCATCTGCTCCTGCCACAACGTCAGCAAGGGCACGATCCGCGGCGCGGTCACCGAGCACCGGTGCGTGACCGTGCCCGAGGTGAAGAAGTGCACCAAGGCCGGTACCGGCTGCGGCAGTTGCGTCAAGGTGCTGGGGCAACTGGTCACCGCCGAGCTGGAGGCGTCCGGCGTCGAGGTCGACAAGGGCCTGTGCGGCTGCTTCGAGCAGACCCGCGAGGAGCTGTACGAGATCGTCCTCGCGCTGCGCGTCACGTCGTACCAGGAGCTGCTGGACGGCTACGGCCGGGCCGGCGCCCGGGGCGGCGACGGCTGCGAGACCTGCAAGCCGGCCGTGGCCTCGGTCATCGCCTCCCTCGCCCCCGCGATCGGCGCCAGCGGCTACGTCCTGGACGGCGAGCAGGCGGCCCTCCAGGACACCAACGACCACTTCCTCGCCAACCTGCAGAAGAACGGCTCGTACTCCGTGGTGCCGCGCATCCCCGGCGGGGAGATCGCGCCCGAGAAACTGATCGTGATCGGCGAGATCGCCCGGGACTTCGGCCTCTACACGAAGATCACCGGTGGCCAGCGGATCGACATGTTCGGCGCCCGCGTCGAACAGCTCCCGCTGATCTGGTCCCGGCTGGTGGACGCCGGCTTCGAGTCCGGGCACGCCTACGGCAAGTCGCTGCGCACGGTGAAGTCCTGCGTGGGCTCGACCTGGTGCCGGTACGGCGTGCAGGACTCGGTACGCATGGCGATCGACCTGGAGCTGCGCTACCGGGGCCTCAGGTCCCCGCACAAGCTGAAGTCGGCGGTCTCCGGCTGCGCCCGCGAGTGCGCGGAGGCCCAGTCGAAGGACTTCGGGGTGATCGCCACGTCCAGCGGCTGGAACCTGTACGTCGGCGGCAACGGCGGCGCCACCCCGCGCCACGCCGACCTCCTCGCGCAGGACCTGTCCGACGCCGAACTGGTCCGGCTCATCGACCGGTTCCTGATGTTCTACATCCGCACCGCCGACCGCCTGGAGCGCACCTCGACCTGGCTGGAGCGGATCCCGGGCGGCCTGGACCACGTGCGGGACGTGGTGGTGCACGACTCGCTCGGCATCTGCGACGAGCTGGAGCGGCTGATGCGCTCCCACGTCGCCCACTACCGCGACGAGTGGGCCGAGACCATCAACGATCCCGAGAAGCTGGCCCGGTTCGTGTCCTTCGTGAACGCGCCGGACACCCCTGACCCGGTCGTCGCCTTCGTACCCGAGCGCGACCAGATGAAGCCCGACCTGCCGCTGCTGTCCATCGGCGTGCGGCCCGCCGACGACCTCCTGGAAGGAAGTGCCCAGCGATGACCCTGGCCCCCGAGACGACCGACCTGAAGGTGCAGCTCCAGCTGGAGGACAGCTGGTACACGGTGTGCGACCTGCACCGGCTGGTCCCCGGCCGCGGCGTGGCCGCCCTCCTCCCGGACGGCCGCCAGGTGGCGGTGTTCCGCGACCGCACGGACCGCCTCTACGCCATCGACAACCGCGACCCCTTCGCCGGCGCGGCCGTCCTCTCCCGTGGTCTGACCGGCACCCACGACACCCGCCCCTTCGTGGCGTCCCCGCTGCTCAAGCAGCGGTTCGACCTGGAGACCGGGCAGTGCCTGGACGACGAGTCGGTGCGGGTGGCGGCGTACGGGGTGCGGGCGCTGTAGCCGGCCGCCTTCCACTGCCCGGCGCTCAGTCGATGCCGGAGCGTTCCACCCCCGCCACGATCCACCGCTGGAAGCACAGGAAGACCAGCAGCAGCGGCAGGATCGACACGGCGGCGGCCATGAACAGCTCGTGCAGACGGACCACCTGGGACGTGGTGAAGGAGGACAGGGCGACCTGGACGGTCCAGGCGTCCCGGTCCTGGCCGATCACCAGCGGCCACAGGAACGAGTTCCAGGCGCCGAGGAACACGATCGTCCCGACGGCCGCGAACACCGGCCGCGCGTTCGGCACGACGATGAGCCAGTACGTCCGCCAGTAGCCGAGTCCGTCGACCTGCGCCGCGTCCTCCAGCTCCCTCGGGAAGCCCAGGAAGTACTGGCGGAAGACGAAGCAGGCGAACGCGGAGAACAGGGTCGGGACGATCAGTCCTCGCAGGGTGGAGATCCAGCCCAGAGAGGAGACGAGGACGAAGCTGGGGACGAAGGTGACGGCGGCCGGGACGAGCAGGGTGCCGAGGATGCCGTAGAAGACCTTGTTCGCGTGGCGGTAGGGGATGCGGGCGAGGCCGTACCCGGCGAGGGAGGCCAGGAGGAGCGTCCCCAGGGTCGTCGCCACGGCGATCAGCGCGGAGTTGAGGAGGGAGCGGGCGAACGGGACGGAGGGGTCGCCGAACAGCTCGCGGACGTTGCCCCACCGCAGCTCGTGGGGGAAGAAGGTCCATTCGGGCGAGGTGATGTCCCGCTCGCTCGCCAGCCCGTCGCGCACCAGCAGGTAGAACGGGATCAGGAAGAGCAGGGCGAGCACGACCAGCAGGACCAGGCGCACCGCCCGTCCGGCGCGGACCAGGGCGTCATCCATCGGCGTCCGTCCTTCCCAGCTTCAGCCATCGGGCCTGCCCCAGCGTGACGACGGCGACGACGAGGGCCAGGATCACCGCGCCCGCGCTGCCGAGGCCCAGGTTCTGCCCCTGCCCGAGGGCGGTGTAGTAGAGGTAGACGAGCGGCGGCCGGGCGTAGGGCGGGTAGCCCCGGGAGTCGGACAGCAGGTTGTAGAACTCGTCGAAGGCCTGGAAGGCGTTGATGACGAGGAGCAGCAGCACTGCGACCGAGGTGGCCCGCAGCTGGGGCAGTGTGATGTGCCGCAGCACGGTCCAGCCGGGCCGGGCCCCGTCCACGGCGGCCGCCTCGTACAGCGCCGGGTCGATCCGCTGGAGCCCGGCCAGGAAGAGGATCATGTAGAAGCCGGCCTGGAGCCACAGCCGTACGGTGACGATCACCAGCCAGTACCAGGGCGGGTCCGTACTGGCCAGCCACGGCACCGGATCGCCGCCGAACCAGCCCAGGACGGTGTTCGCCAGCCCGAACCGCACCCCGTTGAAGAGGGACATCTTCCAGATCAGGGCGGCGACGACATAACTGCACGCGGCCGGCAGGAAGAAGACGGACCGGAAGAACGCCCGCGCCCAGCGCACCCGGTTGACCATGAGGGCGAGGGAGAGCGAGACGACGTACGTCGTGGGCACGATGAACGCGGTGAAGACGAGGAACGTCTTCAGGCTGTCGACGAACGCGTCGTCGCCGAGCATCGCCGTGTAGTTGTCGAGCCCCACGAAGTGGGTGGGCGTGACCGTGTTGTGGGCGTCGAAGAAGCTGAGCCCGACGCTCCACAGCAGCGGCACATAGGTGAACAGGGCGAGCCCGAGGGCGAAGGGTCCGACGAACACCCAGAACCAGAGCGCGCGCCGCCGTCTCACGACGACGTCTTCGCCGTCTTCGTCTTCTTCACCCGGTCGAGCTCGGCCGACACCTTCCGTACGACGGTGCGCAGTTCGCTCTCCGGATGGGCGCCGCTCTTGATGATCCTGCTGAGCGCGTCCTGGTACGCGGTCTGGGCGGCCGGGGTCCACAGCAGCGGCTGGGCGTAGCCGTGCTCGGTGGCGAAGCGGACGGCGTCGGCGGCCGGGCCGGTGCGCAGCTTGGTGGCCTTCTCGGCCAGCGAGATCCGGGCGGGGATGTGGAAGCCGTAGGAGAGCGCGAAGTCCTCCTGGTAGTCGGTGCGGTCGACCCACAGCCACTTCACGTAGTCCTTCGCGGCGTCCTTGTGCCTGCTGCGGGCGCTCACGGCGGCGCCGTACGCCCCGACGGGCACCGTGGGCCGGCCGCCCGCCCCGTCCTTCGGGAAGGGCAGCACGCCGACGTCGTCGCCGAGTTCCTTCTGGATCTGCGGCAGGGCCCACAGCCCGGACCACTGCATGGCGGTGAGGCCCTGGAGGAGGGCCGACGGGTCGGACCAGTCGGCGGGGGCGCCGAGGAGGAGGGACTTGTCGGCGTACAGCTGGTGCAGTTTGCCGAGGGTGCGGGCGGCGGCGGGATCGTCGAAGCCGACCGTGCCGTCGGCGGTGACGAGCTGGAGTCCGGCCGCGTACAGGGGGGTTCCGCCGAGCACGCCGGCTCCCCCGTCGTTGCCGAGGAACAGTCCCTTCACCTTGCTGCTGGTGAGCTTCCGCGCCGCGTCGAGGAGGGCGTCCAGGGTGGTGGGCGGCTCGACACCGGCGTCCTTCAGCAGGCTCTTGCGGTAGTAGAGCATCTGCATGTCGATGGTCTGCGGGACGGCCCAGACCTTCCCGTCGTACGTCTTCGGGGTGAGCACCGCCGGGTTGAAGTCGTCCTTGACGCCGTCGAGCAGCTCGGTGAGGTCGACGACCTGGCCGCCCTGGATCTGGTCCAGGGTGGGCCCGTTGACCTCGAACACGTCCGGTCCGGAGTCGGTCAGCAGGGCGGCGGCGGTCTGCTGGTCGTAGTTCCCGGGCCGCCACTGCACACTGACGTCGGCCTTCTTGTACGCCCTGGCATACCGCTGGACGGCCTGCTCGGTCCCGGGCTCGCCGTACTGGTGGTACCACTGCGACAGCTTCGTCCCGGAGCCTCCGCCACCGTCACCACCGCGCCCGGTGTTCGACCCGCACCCGGCGAGCAGCCCACTCCCGGCGCCCGCCACACCCGCGGCCAGCAGCGCTCTGCGCCTCATCGACATCCCGTGCCCCCTGACGTCCGCTCCCGCACTCACGACCGATGCACCGCCCAACGATCAACCATGCGCCGGGATTACGAAAGAGGGCGTTGACGTACCGCGGGCACGCCGAAGGGGCGTCACCCCCGCACAGGGTGGCGCCCCTTCGTCTCGTGGCGCCGGAGCCGCCGCCGATCGGTCTGAGGGTCGGGGACCGACGGCGGCTCCGGGGTCAGTGGGGCCCCGGCGTGGGTAGCCGGGCCCGGCCGGGGGTCAGCGGTGGTCGCTGCCCTCGGACTGGGTGGCCGCCCGGCCTGCCTCCAGGCGGGCCACCGGGATGCGGAACGGGGAGCAGGAGACGTAGTCCAGGCCGACCTCGTGGAAGAAGTGGACGGACTCCGGGTCGCCGCCGTGCTCGCCGCAGACACCGAGCTTGAGGTCGGGGCGGGTGGCGCGGCCGGCCTTCGCGGCGGCGGCGACCAGCGAGCCGACGCCGTCCTTGTCGATCGTCTCGAACGGGCTGACGCCGAAGATGCCCTTCTCCAGGTAGGCGGTGAAGAAGCTCGCCTCGACGTCGTCGCGGCTGAAGCCCCAGACCGTCTGGGTCAGGTCGTTGGTGCCGAAGGAGAAGAACTCCGCGGCCTCCGCGATCTGGCCGGCGGTGAGGGCGGCGCGCGGCAGCTCGATCATCGTGCCGATCGCCAGCTTCAGCTTCGTACCCGTGGCGGCCTCGACCTCCGCGATGACCTGGTCGGCCTCCTCGCGGACGATCTCCAGCTCCTGGACGGTGCCGACGAGCGGGATCATGATCTCGGCGCGCGGGTCGCCCTTGGCGTTCTTGCGCTCGGCCGCCGCTTCGGCGATCGCGCGGACCTGCATGGTGAACAGGCCGGGGATGGCGAGGCCGAGGCGGACACCGCGCAGACCCAGCATCGGGTTCTGCTCGTGCAGCCGGTGCACGGCCTGCAGCAGCCGCAGCTCGTTCTCGTGCGGCTCCTGACGGGACTCGGCGAGGGCCACGCGGACCGAGAGCTCCGTGATGTCGGGCAGGAACTCGTGCAGCGGCGGGTCCAGCAGGCGGACGGTGACGGGCAGTCCGTCCATCGACTCGAAGAGCTGGACGAAGTCCTGCTTCTGCAGCGGCAGCAGCGCCTTGAGGGACTCCTCGCGCTCGGCCTCCGTGTCGGCCAGGATCAGCCGTTCCACCAGCTCGCGGCGGTCACCGAGGAACATGTGCTCGGTGCGGCACAGGCCGATGCCCTGGGCGCCGAAGCGGCGGGCGCGCAGCGCGTCCTCGGCGTTGTCGGCGTTGGCGCGCACCCGCAGCCGGCGCTTGCGGTCCGCGAAGGCCATCATGCGGTGCACGGCCTCGACCAGTTCGTCGGCGTCGTCGGCGCCCGGGTGCATCCGGCCCTCGAAGTACTCGACCACGGGGGACGGCACGACGGGCACCTCACCGAGGTACACCTTGCCGGAGGAGCCGTCGATGGAGATGACGTCGCCTTCCTCCACCACGTGCCCGCCGGGGACGGTCATCCGGCGGCGCTTGGTGTCGACCTCCAGTTCCTCGGCGCCGCAGACACAGGTCTTGCCCATGCCGCGGGCGACGACGGCCGCGTGGGAGGTCTTGCCGCCGCGCGAGGTCAGGATGCCCTCGGCGGCGATCATGCCGTCCAGGTCGTCGGGGTTGGTCTCCCGGCGGACCAGGATGACCTTCTCGCCCGAGCGGGACCACTTCACGGCGGTGTACGAGTCGAAGACCGCCTTGCCGACCGCCGCGCCCGGCGAGGCCGCGATGCCCCGGCCGACCTGCTCGACCTTCGCGTCGTCGTCGAAGCGCGGGAACATCAGCTGGGCGAGCTGGGCGCCGTTGACGCGCTGCAGCGCCTCGGTCTCGTCGATCAGGCCCTGGTCCACCAGCTGGGTCGCGATGCGGAAGGCGGCACCGGCGGTGCGCTTGCCGACGCGGGTCTGGAGCATCCACAGCTGGCCGCGCTCGATGGTGAACTCGATGTCGCAGAGATCCTTGTAGTGGTTCTCCAGGGTCTCCATGATCTGCATGAGCTGGTCGTACGACTTCTTGTCGATCTGCTCCAGCTCCGCGAGCGGGACGGTGTTGCGGATACCCGCGACGACGTCCTCGCCCTGGGCGTTCTGCAGGTAGTCGCCGTAGACGCCCTGGTGCCCGCTGGCGGGGTCACGCGTGAACGCGACACCGGTGCCGGAGTCGGGGCCGAGGTTGCCGAAGACCATCGAGCACACGTTGACGGCGGTGCCCAGGTCGTGCGGGATGCGCTCCTGGCGGCGGTACAGCTTGGCGCGGTCGCCGTTCCAGGAGTCGAAGACCGCCTTGATGGCGAGGTCCATCTGCTCGCGCGGGTCCTGCGGGAAGTCGCGGCCGGCCTCGGCCTTGACGATCTTCTTGAACTTGGTGACCAGCTTCTTCAGGTCGGCCGCTTCGAGGTCCGTGTCGACGGTGACCTTCTTGGCCGACTTGGCCGCGTCCAGGGCCTCCTCGAAGAGGTCGCCGTCGACGCCGAGCACGGTCTTGCCGAACATCTGGATGAGGCGGCGGTAGGAGTCCCACGCGAAGCGGTCGTCGCCGGCCTGCTTGGCCAGGCCCTGCACCGACTTGTCGGAGAGGCCGATGTTCAGGACGGTGTCCATCATGCCGGGCATGGAGAACTTGGCGCCGGAACGGACAGACACGAGCAGCGGGTCGTCGGCCTGGCCGAGCTTCTTGCCCATCGTCTGCTCGAGGGCGTCGAGGTGCGCACTCACCTCGTCACGCAGTGCCGCGGGCTCGTCGCCGCTCTCCAGGTAGACCTTGCAGGCCTCGGTGGTGATCGTGAAGCCCGGAGGGACCGGCAGACCGAGGTTGGTCATCTCGGCGAGGTTGGCGCCCTTGCCGCCGAGAAGGTCCTTGAGGTCCTTGTTGCCCTCGGTGAAGTCGTAAACGAACTTCGCTACGTGGGGATCTTTGTTTTCCGACACGGGTCTCGACTCCTTGAGGCCGCGGTGGCTGCCCTGACGGCGAGGAACATACCCAGATCGAAGGTGCATGGGTACGTCCACTTGCGCGTCATGCGCGTGTAACCACCCGTCCGCCAGTGGATCGAAAGTCAAAGCTTGGCAAGCGGCAGCAGTCGCATGTTTTCACTTCTTGAACACAAGACCCCTCAAAGAGGGGGTTTCTCGCTCAGATGAGCAGTGACTCCGCCCATCTGTTTTCGATCGATGAACGATCAAGGGGTGGCACTCGGTGCCACCCCTTGGAGAAGTGCAGTCGCTCAAGATCCGCTCATCTGAGCGCAGCCCTTATCAAGGGTGGCGAGAATCACGCTGCCACAAGGGTCGGGATTTCACCATGCGGACGGCTGCTGGACTGACGGCGGACGTTCTCCGGACCGTCTCCGGGTCAGCCTCGCGACGGGCGAGGCGGCCAGGTGTGGCGGCGTCTTGGCGAGGCGTTTGCCGGGTGTTTGCCGAGGAGGCGTGAACAGCGCGGCCGGCGGAGCCGTACGACACCACGGCGGGCCTGACGAGCCGGGTTCCGCCCCAGCTCAGCCCCCGTTTCCACACGGGCCTCGCACGGAAGGACCTCCGGGTTGCCTCACCACACGACCACGCGCCGGCCACCGGGCACGCCCGGGGAGGCCGAGGACGTCCACACCGGCGAAAGCGCGCCGGCCAAAGCCGCCGGGGGGCCGGAGCCAGGGGAGGCCGGGGAGGCCACGGCCTCCGCGGAACCGGCAGAGCCCACCGGCTCCGCCGAACCCGCCGAACCCGCCGAACCCGCCGAACCCGCCGAACCCGCCGACGGTCCCGCGCCTGCCGGCACCACGGAACCCACCGACGGCCCGGCGCCTGCCAGTACCACCGAAACCCGCAGCCCCTCCGAACCGTCCGGAGCCGGCGAACCCGGCGCCGACGGCGGCCTCGCAGAGGCCGGTGAAGGCGACGGCGCCCCGGCGCCCACCCCCGCCACCCCCACCCCCACAGCCACACCCCGTCCGCTCCGGCCCATCCCTCGCCCCTGGGCAGCCGTGGCGGCGCGAGGACGGCGGTGGCGGGAGGCGCACCCGGCGGCCGCTCAGGCGGTGTCCCTCGGTGTCACCGTGCTGGCGCTGGCCCTGGTCGTCGCGGCGCTGGTGCTGCCGAACTCGGTGGTCGGGCTCCGGCTCGCCCAGTTCACGCGGATTCCGGCCGAGGCGATCATCGGGGCGGCGCTGATGCTGGCGCTGCCCAGGCGGCCGAGGGTCGTGCTGGCCGCCGTCTCCGGGGTGGCGCTGGCCGCGCTGACCGTGCTGAACGTGCTCGACATGGGCTTCAAGCAGTACCTGGGCCGGAGCTTCAACCCCGTCCTGGACTGGAGTCTGCTCGGCGACGCGCAGTCGTATCTGGAGGACTCGCTCGGCCGGACGACCACCCTGCTCGCCACGGCCGGCCTGATCGTCCTCGTGCTGCTGTTGTTCGTGCTGCTGGCCCTCTCCATGGTCAGGCTGAGCAATGTGCTCGTCCGGAACACCGGTCTGGCCACGCGGGGCACCCTCGTCGCCGGGGTCGTCTGGATCACCTGCTCCTCCCTCGGCCTCCAGATCGCGGGCGTGCCGATCGCGTCGGACCGCACCGCGACCGCGGTCAAGGCGCAGGCGCACCAGGTGTCCGACACCCTGCGGGACGAGGCGGAGTTCCGGAAGGTGGCCAAGGTCGACGCCTTCGGCAACACCCCGCCCAGCCAGCTCGTGCCCGGCCTGCGCGGCAAGGACATGATCTTCACGTTCATCGAGAGCTACGGCCGCAGTGCGATCGAGGACCCGATCGAGGCGCCCGGCGTCGACAAGACGCTCGACGCGCGGACCAAGGCGATCGCCAAGGCCGGTTTCCACGCCAAGAGCGGCTGGCTGACCTCAGCGACGTACGGCGGCAACAGCTGGCTCGGCCACTCCACCACCATGACGGGCCTGTGGATCAGCAATCAGCAGCGCTACCGCACGGTCATGGCCAGCGACCACCTCAGCCTGACCGAGGCGTTCAAGAAGACCGGTGAGTACGACACCGTCGGCGTGATGCCGGGTGTGCAGAAGGGCTGGCCGGAGCAGAAGTACTACGGCCTGGACAGGGTCTACAACGCCTTCCAGCTCGGCTACAAGGGGCCGAAGTTCAGCTGGTCGACGATGCCGGACCAGTACACGTTGCAGCAGTTCCAGGACCGGGTGCACGGGAAGAAGCGGGCCGACGGCAAGGATCTGATGTCGTTCGTCATCCTGACGTCGAGCCACCAGCCGTGGGGGCCGATCCCGAAGATGGTCGGCTGGGACCAACTGGGCGACGGCTCGATCTTCAAGGGCATCGAGGCGGCGGGCAACAAGGCGGCCGACGTGATCGCCGACACCACCAAGTCCCGCCAGGAGTACGGCAAGTCGATCCAGTACTCGGTGACCGCGCTCACCGAGTGGCTGGAGCGGTACGGCAAGGACAACACCGTCCTGGTCTTCCTCGGCGACCACCAGCCCATGGCGCGGGTCAGCGGCAACCACGCCAGCCGTGACGTGCCGATCTCGATCGTCGCGAAGGACCCGAAGGTGCTGGACAAGATCGCCGACTGGGGCTGGACGGACGGCCTGCGCCCGGCGCACAACGCCCCCGTCTGGAAGATGAGCGCCTTCCGGGACCGCTTCCTGACGGCCTACGGCTCGACCCCCCACCCCAAGACGAACTGACCACCGCCCGGGCGGCCGAGCCTCTCGGCGAACCGAGCCGGTTCAGCCGCCCGAGGTGTCCAGCTCCGCTTCCTCGCTGACCCCCACCGTCTCGTACGGGTCCCGCAGCCACCCGTCCGGCAGCACCACCCTGTTGTTGCCGGACGTACGGCCCCGGGGCCCGTCCGCGCCCGACGGCCACCCCTGCTCAAGGTCCAGCTCGTCCAGCCCGCCCCGCAAGTCCGCCAGTGACGACGCGACGGCCAGCCTCTTGCGCATCTCGGAGCCGACCGCGAACCCCTTCAGGTACCAGGCGACATGCTTGCGGAAGTCCACGACCCCCTTGGACTCGTCCCCGAGCCACTCCCCCAGCAGCGTGGCGTGCCGGACCATGACACCGGCCACCTCGGCAAGCGTCGGCCGGGTGAACTCCGTACGCCCCTCGAACGCCGCCACCAGATCGGCGAACAGCCACGGCCGCCCCAGGCACCCCCGGCCCACGACCACGCCGTCGACCCCGGTCTCCCGGACCATGCGCAGCGCGTCCTCCGCCGACCAGATGTCCCCGTTGCCGAGGACCGGGATCTCCGGGACGTGCTCGCGGAGCCGGGCGATGGCCTCCCAGTCGGCGGTGCCGCCGTAGTGCTGGGCGGCCGTACGGCCGTGCAGCGCGATGGCGGTGACGCCCTCCTCGACGGCGATGCGCCCGGCGTCCAGGTAGGTGATGTGGTCGTCGTCGATGCCCTTGCGCATCTTCATGGTGACCGGCAGGTCACCGGCCCCGGAGACCGCCTCGCGCAGGATCGCCCGCAGCAGGTGCCGCTTGTACGGCAGCGCCGATCCGCCGCCCTTGCGGGTCACCTTGGGTACGGGGCAGCCGAAGTTCAGGTCGATGTGGTCGGCGAGGTCCTCCTCCGCGATCATGCGGACGGCCTTGCCGACGGTGGCCGGGTCGACGCCGTACAGCTGGATCGAGCGCGGCTTCTCGCTCGCGTCGAACCTGATCAGCTGCATGGTCTTGTCGTTGCGCTCGACCAGCGCCCGGGTCGTGATCATCTCGCTGACGAACAGGCCCTTGCCGCCGCTGAACTCACGGCACAGCGTCCGGAAGGGCGCGTTGGTGATCCCCGCCATGGGTGCGAGCACGACGGGCGGCGCCACGGCGTGCGGGCCGATGGAGAGCGGGTGGGTCATCAGACGGCTCCGGATACGGACGTACGGACGTACGGGATCGGACACGGGAAGTACCCATTGTCCCTCACTCCCCCGGCAGCCCGGCCAGCCGCTCCAGCCGCTCCTCGCTGTCCTCGTCGGCGGGGACGTAGGCGACGATCCGCCGGGCCGGGGCCTGCGGGGCCAGCCACAGGTTGCGGTGCTCCAGCCGGACGAGACCGACGACAGGGTGCCGGTACCGCTTGACGTGCGGCGACATCGGCGCCACCTCGTGCCGCTCCCACAGTTCCCGGAACTCGGCCGAGACCCGCATCAGCCGGTCGAGCCGCCGCTGCCAGAGCGGGTCGGCGACGTGCTCGGCCATCCCCGCCCGGTACTTGGCGATCATGTCGCGCAGCATCTCGTCCCGGTCCAGGAAGTCCCGCTTCCAGCGCTCGCTGGTGGCCAGCAGCCACAGGCAGTTGCGGTCGTCGGGGGGCAGCTCGGCGGGGTCGCCGAACAGCTGGGCGAAGGGGCGGTTGGCGGCGAGGACGTCGTAGCGGGCGTTCTGCAGGGACGCCGGGTAGGGGGCGAGCCGTTCGACGATCCTGAGCGCCGAGGCCGGGGCGCCCGTGCACTCGGCCCCGGCGTTCGGGTCGGTGGTGCCGGCGAGGGTGAAGAGGTGGGCGCGCTCGGTGGGGTCCAGCAGCAGCGCCCGGGCGACCGCGTCCAGTACCTGCGCGGAGACGTGGGTGGCCCGCCCCTGCTCGATCCACGTGTACCAGGTGACCCCGACCGCGGCGAGGTGCGCCACCTCCTCCCGGCGCAGACCGGGCGTACGCCGGCGGGGCCCGCGCACCAGGCCTACCTGCTCGGGGGTGACCCGCTCGCGGCGGCTGCGCAGGAACGCGGCGAGTTCACGCCGCCGTACCGACGCCTCCCGCGGTGGCTCCGGCATCGTGGGACTCGCGACTGCGGCTGCGGTGGTCATGGCCTCCAGGGTGCCGTCCGCGGGCGCGGCGGTTCCAGTTGGTGCCGGTACCCGGATGAGCAGCGGCTGGTACCGGGCTGGGGGCGCCGCGAGGCTCGGTGCCGTGACGACGACGAGAACCCCCCTGCCGACGGACGGCTCCCCCGCCACCGCACCCCTCAGCCCGTTCGGGCTGCTCACCCTCCTGCTCGGGGCCGCGCTCCCCATGGTCGACTTCTTCGTCGTCAACGTGGCCCTGCCGACGATCCGGCACGACCTGGACGCCTCCTCGGCGACCCTGGAGATGGTGGTGTCCGGGTACGCGGTGGCGTACGCCGTCCTCCTCGTCCTCGGTGGGCGGCTCGGCGACACCTACGGCCGCCGCCGGCTCTTCCTGTGGGGGGTCGCCGGTTTCGGGCTGACCTCGCTGGCCTGCGGGCTGGCACCCGGCGCCTGGTGGCTGGTGGGCGCGCGGGTGGCGCAGGGCGCCGCGTCGGCGGTGCTGCTGCCGCAGGTGCTGGCCACCCTGCACGCCACCACGAGCGGGGCGCGGCGGTCCCGCGCGATCGCCCTGTACGGCTCGGTCGGCGGGGTGTCGGTGGTCCTCGGGCAGGTGCTGGGCGGGGTGCTGGTCGCGGCCGACCCTGCGGGCACCGGCTGGCGTGCGGTGTTCCTCGTGAACGTACCGGTCGTGGTGGCCGCCCTCGCCTGCGCGCTGCGGTCGGTGCCGGACAGCAGGGCCGAGCGGCCGGCGCGCGCCGACCTCGCCGGTACGGCCCTGCTGGCGGCCGCGCTGACCGCCGTACTGCTGCCGCTGACCGAGGGCAGGGCGGCCGGGTGGCCGCTGTGGTCGGTGCTGCTGCTGTGCGCTGCGCCGCTGCCGGCGGCGGCCTTCGCCGTCGTGGAGCGGCGGGGCGAGCGGTCCGGGGGCAGCCCGCTGCTGCCGCCCTCGCTGCTGGCCTCTCGGGAGGTCCGCCGCGGTCTGCTGCTGGGTCTGCCGGTGTTCGTGGGCTTCGCGGGCTGGATGTTCGTCAGCGCGATCACGCTGCAACAGGGTCTCGGCTACGGCGCGCTGCGGGCGGGGCTGACGCTGGTGCCGATGGGGGTGGCGCAGTTCGGCGCGTCGCTGCTGGCGCCGCGTGCGGTACGGCGGCTGGGCGGGCGGTCGGTGACGCTGGCGGCGCTGGTGCACATCGCCGGCCTGTCGACGGTGACGGCGACCGCGCTGTTCGGCCCCTGGCCGCGGCTGAGTCCGCTCGTGCTGGCGCCGGGGCTGGTCCTGTGCGGGGTGGCGCAGGGGCTGGAGTTGCCGCTGTACTTCCGGTTCCTGCTGGCCGCGGTCCCGGCGCGGCTGGCGGGGGCGGGCAGTGGGCTCGCGGCCACCCTGCAGCAGTCCGGCCTGGCGGTCGGGGTGGCGCTGCTGGGTTCGCTGTTCCTGGCGCTGGTGCCGGGACTCGGCATGCGGGACGCGCTGGCGGTGGTGCTGGCAGCGCAGGCGGCGGGACTGGTGGGACTCGGGGTGCTTGGGCTGAGGCTGTCCCTGGTACCCGGGTGAGCGGGCCCGGAGCGGGCGCCATGGCCTACGGACCAGGTCATGACGCGTGCATCGGTCATTAGTTAGACGCACTATTGAAATCGGCGTACGATGAACCGCATGCCCGAGTTGAGTCACCGCCGTCGGCTGCTCGTGCTCGCGATCTGCTGCATGAGCCTGCTCATCGTGAGCCTCGACAACACCGTCCTGAACGTCGCCCTGCCCTCGCTGCAGCGGGAGTTCCACGCCAGCACCTCCGGTCTGCAGTGGACGATCGACGCCTACCTGCTCGTCCTCGCCTCCCTGCTGATGCTCTCCGGTTCGACCGCCGACCGGATCGGCCGCAAGCGCGTCTTCATGGCGGGCCTCGTCATCTTCTCCGCCGGCTCGCTGCTCTGCTCGCTCGCGCCGAACCTGGAACTCCTCATCGTCTTCCGCATGGTGCAGGCGGTCGGCGGTTCCATGCTCAACCCGGTCGCCATGTCGATCATCACCAACACCTTCACCGACTCCCGCGAGCGCGCCCGCGCCATCGGGGTGTGGGGCGCGGTCGTCGGCATATCCATGGCGGCCGGCCCCCTGGTCGGCGGACTGCTCGTGGAGTCGGTGGGCTGGCGCTCCATCTTCTGGCTCAACATCCCCATCGGCGTCGCCGCGCTCCTGCTCACCCTGCGCTTCATCCCCGAGTCCCGCGCCCCCAAGCCCCGCCGCGCCGACCCCGTCGGGCAACTGCTGGTGATCGCCCTGTTCGGATCGCTGACGTACGCGATCATCCAGGCGCCGGACTCCGGCCTCGGCGCGGTCGCCCCGTTCGGCGCGATCGCCCTCGTGGCCCTGATCGGCCTGCTCTGGTACGAGCCGCGGCGCGACGAACCCCTCATCGACCTGCGCTTCTTCCACTCCGCGCCGTTCAGCGGGGCGACCGTGATCGCGATCAGCGCGTTCTCCGCACTGGGCGGATTCCTGTTCCTGTCGACCCTGTACCTGCAGAACGTGCGCGGCCTGGACGCCCTGCACGCCGGCCTGTGGATGCTCCCGATGGCCGCGCCGACGTTCCTGTGCGCGCCGCTCTCCGGCCGACTCGTCGGCAGCCGGGGACCACGCGTGCCGTTGCTGGTGGCGGGCGCCGCGATCACCGTCAGCGGGGTGCTGTTCGGCGCGTTCGAGGCGGAGACCTCCAACGCCACCCTGCTCCTCGGCTACGTCCTGTTCGGCATCGGCTTCGGCTTCGTGAACGCGCCGATCACCAACACGGCGGTATCGGGCATGCCGAGGGCCCAGGCGGGAGTCGCGGCGGCCGTCGCCTCCACGAGCAGGCAGCTCGGCCAGACGCTGGGCGTCGCGGTGGTCGGCGCCATCCTGGCCTCGGGCATCGGCTCGTCCTCGTACCGGCACGCCTTCGTCTCGGCGGCGCGCCCCGGCTGGTGGATCATCGCCGCCTGCGGCTTCGCGGTCCTCGTCCTGGGCGCCGTCACCAGCGGCCGGTGGGCCCACCGCACGGCCGAGCGCACGGCGGAACGGCTGGAGTCACCGGAGGTACGGCAGACGGTGGGGGCGTCGGGCCGGGCCTGACGGCTTCGCCGCCGGGCTCAGCCGCGCTCGGCCAGTTCCTGGAGCCGCTCCAGGCGCGCGCGGGTCTCCTCGTTCTTCGGGGTGTAGGTGACGAGGCGGGCGCCCGTCTCCGGGCTCAGCCACAGGTCCGTGTGCTCCACGGTGAGGTGGCCGACGTACGGGTTGAGGAACTCCTTGGTCTTGGTGCGGTTGCCGACGACCTCGTAGCGCTCCCAGTTCTCGCGGAACTCCGGGGACTCCGTCTCCAGGCGTTTGACGAGCATCTTCCAGGCGGGCTCGCCGAGGTGGCCGGCGAGGGAGGCGCGCAGCCGGGCGGCCATCAGGCGCTGGCTGTCCTCCAGGTGCACGATCGACGCCTGCCAGTCGCGGTTGGTGTAGACGAGGACCATGCAGTTGCGGTCCTCGGGCGGGATCGCGTCGAGGTCGCCGAGGAGGCGGCCGTAGGTGCGGTTGTAGGCGAGGATGTCGTACCGACTGTTCTGGATGCAGGCCGGGACCGGCTCCAGGCGGCGCAGGATCTCGGTCAGCGCCGGGGTGATGCCCGCGCAGTTCGCGGCCGGGGTCGGGTCCGTGGCACCGGCCAGCTGGAACAGGTGGGCGCGCTCGCTGGCGTCCAGCATCAGCGTGCGCGCCAGGGCGTCCAGGACCTGCACGGAGACCTGGATGTTGCGGGCCTGTTCGAGCCACGTGTACCAGGTGACACCGACCGCGGAGAGCTGGGCGACCTCCTCCCGCCGCAGCCCCGGCGTACGCCGGCGCCGGCCGCGCGGCAGCCCCACCTGCTCGGGGGTGATCCGCTCCCGCCGGCTGCGCAGGAACGCGGCCAGCTCGTGCCGCCGGATCTCCGCACCGCCCGCCGCGGGGACGCCGGTGGCGGGCGGAGCCGTAGGCGTCGACGGAGCCGCAGCCGTCCCCGCGGCGGGGGTCGTGGTCGTCACGGTCGTCAGGCTCGTCATGGTTCCAGGGTGCCCCGCGCCCGATCCTGTTGCCAGGTACTTCTTGTACCAGGACAAGGACACTCTGGTACCACCCTGCGCCCGGTCGCAGGCTCGGGGACATGACCGACACCGTCAGTACCCCGGCCGTCCGTGCCCATGAGGCGGCCTCGCCCACGCTGGGCGGCCCGGGGCTGTTCACCGTTCTGCTGGCCGCGGCCCTGCCGCTGGTCGACTTCTTCATCGTCAACGTCGCCCTGCCGACCATCGGCGCCGATCTCGCCGCGGGCGAGGCCGTACTGGAACTCGTCGTAGCCGGCTACGGCGTCGCCTACGCCGTCCTGCTCGTCCTCGGCGGCCGGCTCGGCGACCTGTTCGGCCGACGGCGGCTGTTCCTCGGCGGGATGGCCGCCTTCGGGCTGACCTCGCTGGCCTGCGGCCTGGCACCGGGCGCCTGGACCCTCGTCGCGGCGCGGGTCGCGCAGGGCGCGTCCGCCGCGGCCATGCTCCCGCAGGTCCTCGCCACCGTGCAGGCGGCCACGAGCGGCGCGCGCCGGGCGAAGGCCATGAGCCTGTACGGCGCCACCGCCGGCCTCGCCATGGTGGCGGGGCAGATCCTGGGCGGCGTCCTCGTCGCCGCCGACCTCGCCGGAACCGGCTGGCGGGCGATCTTCCTCGTCAACGTGCCGGTGGTGGTGCTCGGGCTGGTCATGGGCGTGCGGTTCGTGCCCGAGACCCGCTCGCAGCACCCCGAGCCGGTCGACGGCCCCGGGACCGTGTTGCTCGCCGCGTCCCTGCTGACGCTGCTCGCCCCGCTCACCGAGGGCCGGGCGGCGGGCTGGCCGCTGTGGACCTGGCTGTCGCTGGCCGCGTTCCCGTTCGCGGCCGCCGCCTTCTACGCCGTCGAGCGCCGTGCGGACCGGCTGGGCCGGACCCCGCTGGTGCCGCCCAGCCTGTTCCGGCTGGCCTCGCTGCGGCGCGGGCTGGTCCTGATGCTGCCGTTCTCCATCGGGTTCAGCGGGTTCATGTTCGTCATCGCGCTGGCCCTGCAGCAGGGGGCGGGCCTAGGACCGGTGCCGGCAGGGCTGGCGCTCGCGCCGATGGCCGTAGTGTTCCTGTTCGTCTCACTCGCCGGTCCGCGGCTGATCGCCCGCCACGGCACCCGAGTCGTTGCCGCCGGCGCCGCGGTGCAGGCGGTCGGCGTACTGCTGATCGTGCTCGCGGTGTGGCGGGACTGGCCCCACCTGGACGTGGCCTCACTGCTGCCGGGCACGGCCGTCGCCGGGGCCGGGCAGGCCCTCCAACTCCCCAACATCATGCGGATCGTGATGTCCGAGATGCCGGCCGCGCGGGCCGGGGTCGGCAGCGGCGTGATGGTCACCACGCAGCAGTCCGCGCTGGCGCTGGGCGTGGCCACGCTCGGCACGCTCTTCCTCGCCCTGGTCCCGCACTTCGGCATGCGGGACGCCCTGCTCACCACGCTGTTCGTGCAGTTGGCAGGCGTCGTCCTGACGGGCCTGCTGAGCCTGCGGCTGCCCCGCACGGTCGGCTGACCGCCGCTCATTCCCCTTCCGGGCATCCCCTGTTGATGTTGGTCTTGCTGCACACTCCTTGCCGTCGGGAACACCGGAGGCAGGGAGGAGCGGGGTCATGCCGCAGAACCAGACGAGCAAGGTCAGCCGCTGGGACCAGCACGGGCGCGAGCACGTGGTCCGGGTACGGCGCACGGGCGTGCAGCGCACGATCAGCTGCGACACCTGCGGCTGGCGGCAGGGCGCGCAGTTCCTGCCGTGGCTGAAGGCGGAGGAGCACCTGGCCGAGGCGCACCAGGCGACTGTGGACCCGTCGGCGCCGCAGGAGGCCTCTCACTGAGACGCTCCAGGGCCGGCCGATGAGTTTCCCGGACGGCGCCAGTCGTACCTACGACGACGGAGCCGATCCAGGGACCGAGGACCATGACCACCACACTGCTGTACGACACTTTGCGCCGCTACGTCGACGAGGGCACCGTGCCCGGCGCGGTGGGCCTGCTCGCCCGCGGCGAGGACGTCGAGGTGGTGGCCGTCGGCCACACCGCGGCCGGCGGCCCCACCCCGATGGCCCGGGACTCGATCTTCCGGATCGCCTCGCTCACCAAGCCGGTGACGGCCGCGGCCGTGCTGATGCTGGTGGACGAGGGGCGGGTCGGGCTGACGGACCCGGTGGAGAAGTGGCTGCCGGAACTGGCCGGGCCGATGGCGGTCCTGACCCCCGACAGCCCCCTCGACGACCTGGTGCCGGCGAACCGCCCCATCACGGTCGAGGACCTTCTCACCTCCCGCACGGGGTGGGGCTTCCCCTCCGACTTCTCCCTCCCGGCAGTGCAGGCGCTGTTCGAGGTCCAGAAGGACGGCCGCTTCCCGCACGCCTACCCGGCCCCGGACACCTGGCTGACCGACCTGGCGAAGGTCCCCCTGCTGTACCAGCCGGGCGAGGCCTGGCTCTACGGCACCTCCTCCGACCTCCAGGGCATCCTGATCGCCCGGGCGTCGGGCCACACGCTCCCCGACTTCCTGGCCGAGCGGGTCTTCGAGCCCCTCGCCATGACGGACACGGCGTTCGAGGTCCCGGCCGCCGCACGCCACCGCTTCACCACGTCCTACCGCCAGGCCCCCGACCACACCCTGGAGGTGATGGACACCCCCGACGGCGACTGGAGCCGTGTCCCCGCCTTCCCCTCGGGCGGCGGCGGCCTCGCCTCCACGGCCGACGACTACCTCGCGTTCGCCCGCATGCTCCTGTCCGGCGGCGAGACGAACGGCCGCCGACTCCTCTCGACCAGCGCGGTCCGCCGCATGACCACCAACCACCTCACGCCGGCCCAACGCCGAATCGGCCACCTCTTCCTGGAGGGCGAGGGCTGGGGCTACGGCGCCCAGGTCGACATCACCACCACCCACCCCTGGAACACCCCGGGCCGCTACGGCTGGGTAGGCGGCACAGGCACCACGGCCCACCTGGCCCCCAGCACGGGCACGATCTCCATCCTCCTGACCCAGGCCGCCATGACCAACCCGACCCCGACACCCTTGATGAGGGACTTCTGGCGCAGCACGGCACCCACTACAGCAACTGGTCGGCCTTCCCGGCCGTGATGCCGGGGATCAACGCACGGAACGTCGCGGGTGTCGGTGAGGTAGTGGTCTCATGACGATTCACCGACGCATACCCCGGACTCGAACGCAGCGATTATGCCGCCCCTTACCGCATGCGCCTCGCCGTTGATCATTGGGTCCTCTTCAGAGCGCGATGGAGCGATACGCAAGGGCCTGCTCGACCACCTCATCGGCGGACAGTTCCCGCTCGGGCGGCCAGAAGATCAGATCGCTGACGTAACCAGGCAGACACCCCAGGGCTCGGCCCAGACTGCTGAGCCAGCGGTCCGCCTCCTCGTCCGAGGCGTAATCGGCGTCCATGATCCGCTGCACAAGCGCAACAGCCTCGGCACGGCTCATCTCCACTGGACTCAAATCCTTCCACCGTGGCCCGCCGCAACCGCAGCCGTGGTGGGCAGCGTCAGCAGGGGTGATGAATCCGATGCAGGTGCAGGCTCTCACAGCACATCCGACAGAGCTGCTCGGAAGCCTTCCACTTCCCGGCCGACGTACTCCGAGAGATCGGTCAGTATGCGCAGGGTCTCATCCAGGTGACGGGCGAGTTCCGGTGCACTCCTCCATACGGATTCACTCCTGGTCAATACCGCCGAGAGCAGGTCGTCGTCATACCAGCCACCCGCCGCTTCCTGCGGCGCCGTCTCGCGAAGGAAATCCAACGCAACAGGAAGGAGCCAACGAAGGCCCACATCCTGCCCGATCAACCGGGCCAGATCCTCCACCGAGAGTTCTTCAATAGCACGCCTCCGCAGTTCACGAACGCTGCGAACCAAGGCCGTACTGTTCTCCGGCGGATCCGGCCATCGGCGGTTCTCAAGCTTCTCGATCGACCTATTTCGGTCAACAGGTTCCACCAGCGCAGGCGCCTCCATTCGCGCTATCGATACGCACTGAGACGTAATTCCTTACACGCCTCCAGGACGGCGGACCGGAGTTCTGCATCGGTCAGATCGCCTGGTTCTCTCAGGCTCGGATCTACCGTATAGTCCTCCAGAATCATGAACACCCGGTCGAAGAGATCAGCGAGTGCCCCTCGGACCCGTTCTCCGTACTTCTGAGAGGTTCGTCTGGCATCCCCCCAGCCATTCGCAAATCCGGAAGGACCGCAGACACCGTCTGAAAGCTCCTCGAGAAGAGCAAGCTGTCGAGCTGCCCCACTACCGGGAACGACGTCTGTAGGGCGCGACCATGCGTGACGCGTTGGAGGGTAGGCGCTCGCGACCCGAGGCAAATCAGGGTGCCGGTCAGAGACAGCGCGGGCGTAGCGGGCGAATCGGGCGCGCACCGCGTCTATACCTTCTCGAACAGCCGCAGCCATGAATACGTCCGTGCCCGCGATGAGGGTGTATCCCGCTTTCGGGAAGAGCACGGCCCCTCGCTGATCGAGCGTACAGAAAAGCGACGGAGGGCGAACGTTCTGGGGCTCCTGATCCGGCGGTACCTCCCCCGACAGATCTCGAAGACCTTTGGGCAGTTGTTGGCCCGGATCGGCCTTTCGTCTCGGCGTGGCTGCGCGGAAAATCGGTGGTTCCCGTCCCTGTCGGGGCGTGTGTGGATGCGGCTTTGGTTCGGCGAATTGCCGCCGGATGTCGGGCGGTCGGCTCATCGCACATCCTGTGGGGGGACCTTTCCGGGGGTGTCCCTGTGTGCGTGGCGGTCCGGCATCCGGTCGATCAGCGGGAGGTGTGCCTGTCCGCACAACCGTCCGCTCCGCGATGTCTGCGAGTGCCGACTGGGGCGCGTGTGCCTCGCCCTGGTCCGTCCCGTCGGCCGGTCCCGTCGGCCCAGCGCTGTTCACAGCACCCTCCCCCCTGACTGAACTTGCCCCGTTGTGCTCGATGGCTTTCGTTCGGTGAACGACCTGTCATGCTCACATGCCTGAGCGGCAAGAACAATGTCGCCCTGGTCAACGGCAGTTGGGGCCGAAGAGGAGGCGGATCAGTGCGGGCGCAGGCCGCGGACCAGGAGGTCGACGACCGCCTCGAATTCGGTTTCGATGTCGGGGTGTTGCCACTCGCGGGCGTGGCAGGGGTCGTGGAAGCGGCCGGTGGCCTGGAAGACGGCTCGGGCCGAGGCGGTGGGGTCGGGGGTGGCGAAGTCGCCGGACTCGGCGCCGGTGGCGATGATCCGGGCCAGCTGGACGGTGAGGTCGGTGACGTGGTCGGCGACCGCGGCGCCGCTCTCGCCGGCCAGCACGGTGTAGGTGGCGAAGAGCTCCGGGTCGTAGCCCGCCTTGTGCCGCTTGGCCTCGAACAGGGCGGCCAGCCAGTCGCGCAGGCGGGTTTCCGGGTCGCGGTCCTCGGTGACGAAGCCGGCGAGCCGCTCCGAGGTGCGATCCAGCCACCTCTTGGTCACCGCTTCGCGCAGTGCCGCCTTGGTGCGGAAGTGGCGGTAGACGCTGCCGTGGCTGACGCCGAGCGCGCGGGCCACGTCGACCACGGTGGCCTTGGCCGGGCCGTGCCGGCGCAGCACCTCCTCGGTGGCTTCGAGGATGCGCTCGGCGGTCAGGGTCTCGGTCGGTGCCATGTCCTAGACCGTACCTGGAGTGGCCTTCAGCGTTCGCTGTCGAGCATCGCCATCTGCGCCGGGGCGTACCGGGAGCCGGCCGCCGCTTCCGCCGGGACCGCGCTCTCGATCGCCGCCAGGTCCTCCGCGTCCAGGGTGACGTCCAGGGCGCCCAGGGACTCGGTCAGCCGCTCGCGGGTGCGGGCGCCGACCAGGGGGACGATGTCCTCGCCGCGGGAGAGCACCCAGGCGATCGCTGTCTGGGCGACCGTCGCGCCCTTCTGCTCGGCGACCTTGCGGAGGGACTCGACCAGCGTGAGGTTGTGCCGGTAGTTGTCGCCCTGGAAGCGGGGCGAGTAGGCGCGGAAGTCGGTCGCCGCGAACTGCCGGTCGGCCGTGAAGTGGCCGGAGATCAGCCCGCGCGAGAGGACACCGTAGGCGGTGACGGCTATGCCCAGTTCGCGGGTGGTGGGCAGGATGTCCTTCTCGGGGCCGCGCGAGATCAGCGCGTACTCGATCTGGAGGTCGGCGATCGGGGCCGTGGCGGCGGCCCGGCGGATGGTGTCGGCGCCCAGTTCGCTCAGGCCGATGTGGCGGACGTACCCCTTCTCCACCAGTTCGGCGATGGCGCCGACGGTTTCCTCGATCGGCACGTCGGGATCGAGGCGGGACGGGCGGTAGACGTCGATGTGGTCGACGCCCAGGCGCTGGAGCGAGTACGCCGCGAAGTTCTTCACCGCCGCCGGGCGGCCGTCGAAGCCGGACCAGCCTCCTGCCGGGTCACGCAGGGCGCCGAACTTGACACTCAGCTGCGCGTTCTCCCTGAGGGCCGACGGGGCGGTGCGCAGCGCCTCGGCGATCAGCAGTTCGTTGTGCCCCATGCCGTAGAAGTCGCCGGTGTCGAGCAGGGTCACGCCCGCTTCCAGGGCGGCGTGGATCGTCGCGACGGACTCGGAGCGGTCCGCCTCGCCGTACATCCCGGACATGCCCATGCAGCCGAGGGCCAGGGCGGAAACCTGGGGGCCGGTGGTTCCGAGGGATCGGGTTCGCATCGTCGTGGTCATGAGTCCAGACTGCCATGACGGATGACAGATTTCAATATCTGTCATCCGTCATTTGTGAGTTGTCACTCGGAAGGGGGCGGGCTTCGACTTGGTCCAGACCTATTGACTAGAGGTCTGGACCAGAGGAGTGTCATGTATGCGACACCTTCTCCCCACCGACCGGCCCACCCGCCTTGCCCCGTCCTCACCGCACCCCCACCGGGAGGCTCCGCATGATTCGCCGCAGACTGCGTCTGCTCGCCGCCGCGCTGGCCACCACCTGCCTCGCGCCCTTCGCCCTCTCCCTCGCCGTGGCGCCTGCCGCGACCGCCGCCTCCGACACCTGCGCGGTGAAGTCACGCCCGGCCGGCAAGGTCCTCCAGGGCTACTGGGAGAACTGGGACGGCTCCGCCAACGGCGTCCACCCGCCCTTCGGCTGGACCCCGATCACCGACTCCCGCATCGCCGCGCACGGCTACAACGTGCTCGACGCGGCCTTCCCGGTCATCCTGTCCGACGGCACCGCGCTGTGGCAGGACGGCATGGACAGCGGGGTGAAGGTGCCGACCTCGGCGGAGATGTGCGCGGCGAAGGCCTCCGGGCAGACGATCCTGCTGTCCATCGGCGGGGCCGCGGCGGGCATCGACCTCAACTCCAGCGCCGTGGCCGACCGGTTCGTCGACACGATCGTGCCGATCCTGAAGCAGTACAACTTCGACGGCATCGACATCGACATCGAGACCGGCCTCACCAACAGCGGAAGCATCGGCCGGCTGTCCACGTCCCAGGCCAACCTGATCCGCATCATCGACGGGATCCTGAGTCGAATGCCGTCCAACTTCGGCCTGACGATGGCCCCGGAGACCGCGTACGTCACCGGCGGCAGCATCACATACGGCTCGATCTGGGGGGCGTACCTGCCGATCGTCAAGAAGTACGCGGACAACGGCCGGCTGTGGTGGCTGAACATGCAGTACTACAACGGCAGCATGTACGGCTGTTCCGGCGACTCCTACTCGGCGGGCACGGTACAGGGCTTCACCGCGCAGACCGACTGCCTGGACAAGGGGCTGGTGGTGCAGGGGACCACCATCCGCGTGCCGTACGACAAGCAGGTCCCGGGACTGCCCGCCCAGCCCGGCGCCGGCGGCGGCTACATGTCGCCGTCCCTGGTCTCCCAGGCCTGGCGGCACTACGGCGGCTCGCTCAAGGGCCTGATGACCTGGTCCCTCAACTGGGACGGCTCGAAGAACTGGACCTTCGGCGACAACGTCAGGGCACTGCAAGGCCGTTGACGGGAGCCCGAGGAGAGCCGGACGGCCGCCGAGTCAGTGACTCGGCG
>NZ_JBEYVS010000060.1:0-33114 GCF_040644095.1 Streptomyces sp. NPDC047028 | reverse complement strand
CAACGGCTCGATCCGGTCCCACATCGCATCGGTGATCACTAATCGGACAGACACATCCGATCAACTGATCACCCATCAAAGAGACACGCTCTAGCTCCGATTCTCGTCGCGGTGGCCCTCTTCGGCCCGGGGGCCCACCGCGCGGGCCAGCTCCTCCACCGTCAGCTCCACGCGCCGGCCTTCGGCGACCCGGCGCTCCACCGTCTCCTCGTCCGGCCACCGGTCGGGCTGTGCACCGACTCCCCACTGGCCGTCGGCGACCATCGCGATGTCGCCCACGGTCCAGGGCCGTCCGGCGGCGCGGATCTTGCGTTCCAGTCCGGCGCCGTCCCAGTGTCTGCTCGCCTCGGCCATCCCCTGCTCCCCTTCACCGACGTGCGGTCCCTCACCGCAACCCAGGTACGACAACCGCAGTCGCCGATCCATTCCCGTCCCGCCGATCGCTCGCTGGTGGTCTCCAGTTCGCCCACGGCAGACGGCAGCCCCGGGGAAACGACTACGCACTTCGGCATGTCACATGCCAACGTACGGGTGTCGGGAAAACCGCAGGTCAACGAAGGGATCGTCCAACCGTGAACGCCTCTGCCACCCTCCTGCCCGCCGTCGTCCGCCCCGCCGTGGAAGACCGCCAATGGCTCTCCTCCGACCACTGCGCCGCTCCGGTGCTGGACCTCTTAGACGGTCTCGGCTGGACGATCGCCGAGACCCCGGAGGCCAACATTCACATGACCAGCCCGGAAGGCGGCGTCTACGTCGGCTGGAAGACCCCTCCGCCTGGGCGCGCGAGATCGTCTGGCGCGTCCAGGTGCTGCCCGCCGACGGCGAGGTATGGGTCCAGGAGTTCGGCGTCCACACCCCTTCCGAGGCCGTCGCCGGATTCCTCGCCGCCCTCGTCACCCACTCCTCGCGCTGACCGCCGGACCACGGGGCGGGCCGACGACGGCCCGCCCCGTGCACCGCGCTCGTTCCGGCCGTCCCGGCGGACCGACACTCCTCCTATTCCTGAACGAAAGGCATTGCAATGACCATCTACTCCGATGACCTCATGAGAATCGCGAACCACATCGTCGGCTCCGGCACTGCCATGTTCGCGGCCTACGACGCCATCACAGGTACCGGCATGGCCTCGCGCGGTATCCCCCAGATGTGCTGCGCGCTGCTGCTGTACACCGCCGGGATCTTCCAGGACCACCTCCGCCGTCGCGACACCCGTGTCGTCGCCTACCTGTCCGGCAACCCCGACGCGCCCCTCTCCAAGATCAGCGCAGCCACGGGGCTGAGCCAGGAACGGGTCGCCAGCTCGCTGCAGCGCCTGCACGCCGACGGCCTGGTCGTCTCGGAGGAAGGCGCGGTTCCCCTCCCACCTCGCTATCGGCTGACCTAGTGGCTCCACCGTCGGCAGCATCTCCCAGACCACACCAAGGGCCCGAAGGCCCTACGCGACCTGCTCCGCCTCGACGCCACCTGACGATGTCCCCGCCAGTCCTGCCCCGTCCGCCCATACCGCTCTCGGAGGTTTCCGTGCCCCAGTATCTGACCGTCGGTCACCTGCTTCGCCAGCTCCTGGAACTCGACCCCAACCTGCCGGTCCGTCTCGCCGTCAACCCGGACTTCCCCTTCGCCCACTTCGTGGGGGCCGAGGTCGTCGTCCGCGACGGCAAGGCGTACATCGCCGATGACGGTCAGGAGGACTACCTCCCGGTAGGGGCGCGCGATGCCCTCACCTGGGCTTGATCGCTTCCCTACCACTACGGAGGCTTCCATCTCGTCCCTCTCGCGCCCCGCGCCTCGTCTCGCGCTGCACGATGTCGCCGTGCGCCCCATGCCGTTCGGCGTGCACAGCGCGCTTCTCCAGCGCATCTCCGCCCACCCCGACGGCCCCCTCGACATCACCTGGCTCGCTGCCGAAACCCCCCAACTTCCCCTCGGGCGCATCCGGCTGCGCTGGGAGCCCGCCTCGCGCAGCGGCTGGGACGTCACGGCGTACCTGGGGCTGACCACGGCCGAGGTGTTCCTCGGTTCCTGGCCTGCTGTCCCGGACGACTGGCCGCGCCTGGTCCGTCCGACCCTGTACGAGGTGACCGGCCTGTGCGCCGCCCTCTCATTCGCGACCGACGCACTCGACCTCTCCAACCGGCTCTCCGGAGTCTGACCGAGGACCGCCGAAGGCCGCCCCATGCCGCTCAGGCAGGGGCGGCCTCGTCGTGCGTCCACCCGTTCGTTGCGTACGCTCGACCTGACGAAGGAGAACACCATGGCCGACGACCAGAGGCTCTGGGGATACCCGGAGGTCGCCGCCCACCTGGGTATCAGCGTCGGCGCGACCCGCAGCCGCAAGAGCCGGGGCAGCCTGCCCTCGCCCGACGACGACAGCGTTCCGGACCGTCCCCGCTGGAAGCCGTCCACCTTCCAGAACTGGAGGCCGGTCGGCCGGGGATTTCGCAGCGACCTGCACAGCTCCCCCCGACAGGAGACCACGTCGACCGACTGACCGAGCGGGTGCTCGCCCGTAGGCTGCGGGCATGACACCCGACTCGCAGATGCCCTCGCCCCCGTTCCCCTCGACCGACAACGCCGTACTCGGGTTGATCGTCGGCGGAGCCATCGAGTCAGTCCGTAGCGGCGAGGCCACCGTGGAGGAGGCCATCCTGCATGCGGCGGTCCACGGCTGGTACGAGGGACACGTCCAGGGTGAAGACGAGTGCCCGGGGTGCGACTTCCGGGGTGGGCTGGCGAAGGACAGCGCACGCGGCTGAACCTCACCTGCACGCCAAGGGGCGCCACCGACATGCCGGTGGCGCCCTTCGGCGTTCCGTCTGGTGCTCGGCTACTCCAGGTAGATGCCGGCGAATACGCCGTCGAACCCGAGCGCGGTCAAGCCCGCCTCGACACTCGGGTAGGTCGTCCCGTGCGGGCCGCCGACCAGGGCATCGAAGTCGGCGCGGCCGATCTCGGGCTCGAGCCACTGGTTGCCGCACCGGCAGCGGACCCAGACGTTGCGCCCGTGGTTGATGAGCAGCCAGTCGCGTCGGGCACTGCAGGCGGAGCACATCACGGGGATGCCCCCGAGAGCGAGTTCGCGTGAGTGGCCGACGCAGCGAATTGCCCCGGGGCCGTCGGCCGACCGAGTCTCGGCCTGGAGCTGCAGCAGGGGGTCGGTACCAGTGGGGACGACGGGCAGGACGGGTGCCGGCTCCGTGGTGCGGGTGGTGGTTCTGAGCACGAGCGTCATCTCCCGGTTGTCGGTCCTGTCTTCATCCGTAACAGCCGGTGGAACCGGCTGTCCATACATTTCGCAGCGTCCGCTCGGACGGTGGTCTACGTCCGGTTCGACGTGGTCAGCGACGTGGCGAGCGGCGGTTTGGGTCTTGAGCAGTCCCGAGCGGTGCGGCTGCCGTCGTGTTTCGTTCACTGGTGCGGTTGCTCGGCGTGGTGGCCTGGCGGGTGGCGGCCTGCGGACGACGGGCACCGTCACCCGGGTGTGCAGGGAGCTGGGCGATGCGCCGCAGGCGCCAGACCAGGACGTCGTTCACGTCGTCGGCGCTGTCGAGTTCGCGCATGTCGATGGCCTGGCGCAGGAGGGCTTCGGAGTCATGGCCTGCCCGCTCGGCCTGGGCGAGGGTGGCGACCAAGGCATCGGTCCTCGCTTCCGTGCCTCCTGCCCGTACGACCTTCTCGGGCAGGACGGCGCGAAGGGAGGCCTCGTGCATGAGGCGCTGGGCGTCAGGAAGGGCGCGGCCTTGGTCGTGCAGCATGCGCATCGGGGTGGCGGCGGCCTGCCGGTAGGCGGTGCGCAGGTGCGCGGCGGCTTGTCGGGAGGCGTGGGCCTGCTGGGCGTGTCCGCGGGCGGAGTGCCAGCGGGCGGCGGCGAGGGTGACGAGGACGAGGGTGGAGACGAGCATGGCGGTGGTGCCGCCGTCCTCGCCTCGGCCGAGCGCCCCGCCGGCCTGGACGATGCCTCGGGCGGCTGAGCGGAGAGCCCGGGTGTCGGCGCGTTCGGCGCGGACGTGGCTGCGGGTTGCCCGCTCGAAGGCGCGAGCTGCGGCGGCCAGCTCGGCGCGGGTGGTGGCCGGTGAGGTCTGGGCCACCGCGTCGAGGAGTTCTCCGACGCCGACGAGCTGGGCGGCGTCCTGGCCGTCCTCGTCGCGTTCCAGGAGCGTGGCTGAGCGCTCGGCGATGACGGTGGCGTTGCGTCGTTGACGGGCGGGCGGTGACCAGTTCGTCCGGTCAGCGGCGGCCGCGGGCGCGCTCGGCTCGGCGGCCCCGTCGGTGAGGCGCAGGCGGATCTTCGGAAGGGAGAGGTCGGGGGCCAGTTTGGAGCCGGGGTACCAGACCGGGTCTCCGTCGCGGTTGCGGTCGCCGGGCAGGGCCACGTTGTAGCCAAGCGCGTCACCGGACGGAGCGTGCCGCAGCTTCACCCGCGCCCCCGCCTCTCGGAGTCGCGTGAAGAACTCCTCTTCCGAATCCGCTCCCGCCACGGCTCGACGGACGGCCTCACGGAGCGTCTCGCGCGAGGTCTCCGGGCGGCCGGTGCGCTCGGCCTTGAACTTCTCGGCGCTGCTGGGGTTCTTCGCTGCGGTTCCGTCGCCCGCGTTCAGGCGCCGCAGGCCCATCTCCTTCTCGATGCGTCGGCATTCGGCCTGGGCCTTGTTGAAGTCGTAGTTCAGGCGCGGGTTGCGCAGGTCACCGCGTACGAGGGTGGCGACTATGTGGATGTGGTCCTCCGCGTGGCGGACGGCGATCCACCGGCAGCCGTCGGGGTCTCCGGCCGGGGCGATGCCGGTGGCGTGGACGATGCGCTGGGCTACGGCGTTCCACTCCTCGTCGTCCAGCCGCCGGTCCCCGGGGGCGGTGCGCACCGAGCAGTGCCAGACGTGCTTGGCGGGCGCGCGGTCGCCGGCCTGCTTGACCCGCAGGTCCAGGGCGGCGGTGAGCCGGGCGAGGGTGACCTTCGGGTCGGGGTCGAGGCTGGTGTCGCGGCCGGGGTCGGGGGCGAAGCCGTCCCAGGAGCCGACGAGGTGTGCGTCGGTGTGCTCCTCGCGCCGTCCGGGGCCGTAGAGGTAGACGAGGAGGCCGTGGGTGCGCGAGCCGCGCCCGATGTCGGGAACCATCACAGCCGCCGGGTCACCAGGTCGTTCGCCGCGTCATCGACGCGTGCGAGAAGTCCTGTCAGTGCGCCCAGCGCGTGTTCGAGTTCACCGGCGCGCGGGTGGCCACCGCTGTTGAGGACGAAGGCGATCTGGTTGATGTTGTTGCCGATCCGGGCCAGCGCGGTGCGCAGGGCGGCGAGTTCGTCGATGGCGGTGTCGAGCTGGTCGTTGCTGTGCACGGCGGCGCATCCGCGGGCGGCGCTCAGGCCGGAGACGGCGAGGAAGCGGGCGACGGTGACGCCGCGCTTGGTGGCGGCGTCGGTGATCTCGGATTTCTCGGTGTCGGAGAGGCGGGTGGTCGTCTTGCGGGTGCGCTCGCTGGGGTTGCGGGTGCGGCGGCGCGGTTTGCGGTCGGGGTAGGCGGGCGTGCTCGGGCGCGGCTGCTCGCGGTGGTCGTCGCGGTCGGCTTCTCCCCCGGTGACCGGCGCCCCCTGGTGCCGGTTGCCCGGCTGGTCCCCGTGCGCCCTCGCTCGGGGACCAGCCGGGCTTCCCCCGCCCTCCTGGGCGGGGGCAAGTGCGTACGTCGGGCCGTAGGACCGTCGTACGCGATAGCTTGCTCCGCCAGGAGCCGTGGTGGGGTCACGCTGCTGTCCAGCGCTGGTGCCCACCGGGTCGTTGGTGTTCACCGGCTCGTCTCCGGGTCCTGCTGCTGGATTTCGCGGACGAGTTCCTCGATCCAGTCCATGGCCAGGACGGGGTGGTGCAGGGTCCAGGGCCGGTCGTGCTGCTCGCGTTGCACGATCCAGGTGGTGTCGGGGCCGGACTGGACGCGGTGGAGGTGTCCGTGCTGGTGCAGGACGGTCAGCCAGGAGTCGACTTCGGCGGGCGTGGCCGGGTGAGTGCGCATCGGGTGCTCTCCGCTTCTGCTGGGGCGGGGTGTGTCGCTGACATGCGGAGTGGGTGACCGGCCGGGGTGACCGGTTCGGTCACCCACTCCGTGGAGGTTCGGTCAGGGCCGGGAGGAAGTGACCGGCTGGCGGTGCTGCTCGCGGAGCTGAGCCATCAGCGCGGTCAGGGTGTCGCTGGACAGCGGGATCTGCTGACCTCGGATCGCCTGGGCGACCACCTTGCGGGTCAGTTTGTCCTCGGCCCTGACCGCCGACCGGGCGATCGCCAGCAGCTCCTCGGTGTCCGGGTCAGGACGCCGGTCACCAGTCGACCGAGCGGCCCGGTCAGTGACCGGCGATGAGGTGACCGGCGGGGCACTGACCGCCGCCGGGCTGTCCTGGTCATCACCTACCGGGGCCGCACTGCTGGGGCGGTCAGTGACCGTCCGGCCCTTGTCCGCCTGTCCCGGCAGGTCAGGGGCACCGTGGCTGCGGTTGTGGTGGTCGGTGACCGACTGGCCGCTGGACGCCGGGGTCGAGTCTCCGGTCACTGACCGGGCGGCGGTGTCCTCGTCGGTCGGGGACAGCGGCAGCCGGTTGGTCAGAGCGGTGACCGACTGACCGGACTTGACCTGACCGACCGCTGACCGCTGCTGACCGGCTCGGTCGGTCCGGGTGACCTCGATAGCGTCGCTGCGGTCGGTCTCACCGAGGTGACCGGGCTGACCGAGGTTCTGCCGGCCAGAGTCCTCGACCGGGCCCCGGGCAATGAGGATGTAGAGGTGAACCGCTCCGGCCAGCGCGAGCGGGGCGATGGTGGAGAGCACCGCGACCACCGCGTCACCGAGTTGGAGGCCGGTGCCGGCGACCGTGACCTGGTTGATGCGCACCGCGTGGAGTGCGTTGGCCCAGATACTGGCGGCGGTGGCCGTACCGAAGAGCGTCCAGACGTAGAGCCGGGCGCGCAGAGGTGCGTTGCGCAGGACCAGGAGGGCTCGGATGCCGTAGGCGATGAACCCGTCGATCACCAGGGGAAACAGGTAGGTAAGGAAGCCTCGGATGTGGATGGCCACGGCCATCTGCTGCAGGGCGTCGTACGACAGCGCGCACCCCGCGCCCCCGAGCGCCACGACAGCCGCGCGGTCCCACCCGGATATGTGCGCCGTCTTCGACGCGCTTGCGATGTTCATGCCGCCGTCCCGAAGTCGTCGCGGACCAGGCGCTCGCCGCTGGTCTCGGGGGGTGTGGTGTTGGTGGTGGGCTGATTCAGGGTTCGGTTGCGCTCGGCCCGGCGGATCTCGCGGTACCGCTTCTTGGCGTGCTCCTCGGTGACCTTCAGAAGCCAGGCCAGGCGCTGCTCGCTTACGCCGTGGCGGTAGGCCGCGTACTCGACCGCGCGGCGCTCCGCATGGGTGAGGTGCACGTCGCGCCCGGCGATGGTGGCATTGACGCGGCTGTAGTCGAGGCGGCTGGCGAGCTTGTCGTGCAGCGGCCCGCGCTCCTCCTCCGTCAGGCCGCCACGGATCCCGTCGGTGTCACCCCCTTCGAGAGCGGCGTCCAGGCAGGTGCGACGGACCGGGCACTGGCCGCACAGGGCCTTGGCCGTTGCGATCTTGGTGGTCTCGTCGGGTTCGGGGAAGAAGACTTCGGGGTCCACCGGGTTGTACTCGGTGCTCTGACAGACGGCGTCGGCCTGCCAGGTCTGGTCGCCGAGCTGGCGGTGGTTGGCGGGGCCGTTCATCGTGCTGGTCATGCGGGGTGCTCCGATCGCTCTCCGCGCGCAGTTGCGTCGGCGGAGAGGTGCGCTGGCGGTAGGTGTCCCGGGTGGGGACGGCGCTGCGAGGGCGCGGTCCGGCGGGGTGGCTTGTGGAGGGTCAGGCGGCGGCGCTGTGGCGTCTGCGGTCGACGGCCTGGAACTCGACTCGGGTGGTCATCTGCGCGAGCCTGCTGGCGACGCGATCCCCGAGGTAGGAGCGCAGGTCCTTGATCGCCAGGTTGGTCGTGATCAGCGTGGGGAGTTCGTAGTTGTACCGCCGGTTGATCAGCCGGTACGTCACTTCCTCGACCCACTCGCTCGCCTTGGCCGCGCCGAGGTCGTCGATGATCAGCAGCGGGCAGCGGCTGACCGCCGCCAATTCCCGCTCACTGTCGATTCCGGGCCGGGGGCGGAGATCGGCGTAGAGGTCGGCAGCGGTGGTCGAGCGCCAGCGAACACCGACCCCGCTGTTGACCAGCGCCCGGACTGCGCCGTACGCCTGGTGTGTCTTGCCCGCGCCTACGACCCCGGCCATCAGCAGGCTAGGTCCGGTGGTGACCTGTCGTCGGGCTCCTCGGCTGGGGGCGACGGCCGCGTCGATGACCTTCCGGGCCCACTCCAGGACCGTGGGGTGGTCTGCGACAGCCGCTTGATAACGCGGGGGCATCCCGGCGAGCAGGGCGTCCAGCGGCGAGAAGGGCTCGGCGTCGTCCGGCAGCGCGGCGTCGGCCGGGTCGATGTTGCGGGCGGCCAGGATCCTGGCCATGCGCTCCAGCGTGGCTTCGTTGCCGAGGAGCTGCGGTTCGCGCTGACGGGTGTGCATCACAGCTCCTCGGCATAGGCGGCGGAAGCGTTGGCCGGGTTGGTCCACGCCTGGTGGGCGGGCACGGTAGGCCGGATTCCCGGCCGCGCCAAACCGCCGGGGCGAGCGTTCATTGCCTCGTTGACCATGCTGGTCAGCACGCTCGGGTGCTTGGGGTTGGCCGTGAAATTCGCCAGCCCGGCTCGGATGTGCGCCGGTGCGATGCCCTCGTCCAGGAGCTTCTTGATGATCCGTCCGAGGTGCCCGATCACGTCGCTCGGGGGGCGCTGGTCGCACCCGGCGACGTACTCCCCGACGAGGTCCTTGGCGGAGATGCCGGCTGCGGGCGCTATGCGCCCCGTAGGGACAAGAGATCCAGGATCCAAGATCCTAGATCCAGGCGCCGAGCCTTCGGGGAGGCTTCGGGGAAGATTCGGGGAGCCCCCCGAGACGACCCTCTGACCTGCACTTTTAACTCCGGACCGCGCCGGTGCGCCGTTGGTTCCGTCGGCAGCCTCCTGCCGGTCGGCGGCGGGCCCACCTACCTGGTCCGGCACCGTCGAGGCGGGTACGGCAGGCAGATCGAGGGCTCGGGGAGCCCTTCCCGAGCCCTCGGCGAGCCCTCGGGGAGTAGCGGGCGAGCCGTCCGCCTTCCGGGTGCAGGATCCCTTGCAAGGTGCGCACCGGTCGGCAGCCTGGTGCTGCGGGCACGAGGGCAGGCGTGACTGGCTCGCCTTGTCGATCTTCTGGTGCTCGGACCAGGTGACGACGTGGAGGTAGCGGCGGCCGTCGCAGCCGGTGTACCGGCAGAGCAGGCCCGCGTTGGCGAGTTGCTGGAGGTCGTCCTCGACGTGGACCGAGGTGTGCTCGGCCCGCAGGGGCCAGAGCAGCCCCGCGATGATCGCGGCGTTGTCGCGGTGGCGGCCGTGGTCGTCGGCCTGGGTGAGGAGGCCGAAGAAGGTCCGTTCCGCCTCGACGCTCACCTCGGCGAGCGACTCGGAGAAGAACGCCTCCGGCTTGATGGTCCGGATCCTCGCCATATCAGCGGCCCCGACCGACGACGAGGTCGCTGCGGGTGAGGGTCGCGGTGGCGAGGTCGAAGGTGTGAGGGCGGGTCCAGTTCACGTCCGGCCAGACCCGCATGACCCAGCGTGCCGCGACGCTGGCGGTCGTCCGGCTCAGCTCGACGGTCGCCCCACCCGCGTCCTTGGCGATGGCGTGTGGATGGGGCCACGTCTGCGCCGGGTCGCTGAGGCCGACACGGAGGGTGGCCGCTCCGGGGATCATGTCGGCGAGCTGGGCCGCGAGGCGGTGCTGGCGAGCCGTGTTCGGGCATGCCGGCGTTTCGCTCGGCGTGGCGAGCATGCGATACTCCGTCTTTCGTAGGAGCGCGGTGCGGCGGTTCTCGTGCAAAAGCCCCGCCGCCCGCGAGATGTGAATCGGCACCCTTCGGGGTGTCGGCCCGGCGCTTGGGAGTTGGTAGCTCCCGGGCGCCGGTTTTCCGTCCTCCAGGGGTTCATGGACCCCGCGTCTTGCATCGCTTCCTCCTTGCGTCGCGATCGCTGCTCCCCCTGCGCGGGGACCAGCACCATACGGCGAGCCCCGGCACAAGTCCATCTCTCACACCTGACCTGACCAGGCACGCAACATTTCAGTGTGGGATAGCGAAGGTCAACGTACACCGCAATTGTCATATCGCGTCAACTGTGATGGTGAAGTCTGACCTCCAGAGGTGCACGATCACCACCGGAGTGGATAGCATCGGAGCGACGAAGGGCTGGAGATGACCGAGAAGAACGCGCGGACCTTCGCGGAACTGCTCGACGCCCTGTTCCGTGAGGTGCATCCGACCGGGCGCGGACCCTACACGTATGCGGAGGTGTCGCAGGGCGTGCAGGAGGCGACGGGATTCTCCATCTCCGCGAGCGCCATCCAGCAGCTTCGGACCGGGAAGAACGAGAACCCGAAGATGGCCACCGTCCGTGCGCTGGCCGCCTTCTTCGGCGTACCCCCCAGCTACTTCTTCGAGGAGGAGGTGGCCGAACGGACACTGGCCGAGGTCGGGTTGGTCGCGGCGATGCGGGATGCGGACGTCCGCAGAGTCGCGCTGCGCGCCAACGGGCTGAGCACCAGCAGCCTGGAGATGGTGACGGCCGTGATCGACCAGGCCCGGCGACTGGAGGGCATTCCGGAGGACTCCGTCGACTCCGGCCTGCTCGACGAGGACTGAGCAGGCCCCCTCGGAGCCAGGCCGCGTCGTCGTGGCCGATCAGCTGGCAGCCGCTTCGGGACTTTCCTCCATCAGCACGGTGATACGGAGTCTGTCGCTGCGCGCGGGCCGGAGGGAGATCGTGCGGACGGCGACCTCGCGGCCTTGGTGGTACGGCAGCCTGAGCCTGCGCAGAGCACCGTCACCGTGGTCGACCAGCTCCCGCCGGTCCCAGATCGTTCGCGCGGTCGTCGACCCCGCCAAGATGTCCCGCTCGAGACGCCTCAGGGGCTCGTTGTCCGGGTGATTGCCTCGCTCGTACCTAATTTGCCCCAAGTAGGGCCGGGCCCAGTCCTCTTCCCAGTCCAGCAGTTGCTCGCGGGCCTCAGGACTGAGAAACGTCCACCGCATCTGGTTGGCCTCACGGACCGCCCCGGGGAACCACAGCCGAGCGGGTTCGTTGTAGCCGACCATGTTCCACGCCAGGTCCGTTACCACGGCGGGATCTGGTGCCTGACGGTCGACGAGCCGCTGGAGCACCTCGTCCATCTCCGCTGTCGCGTCCGCCTCCGGCACCGCGGCGAGAGCCGGTGGACGCCCTACAGCGCGCACATACAGCGCGTGACGCTCCGCGCGACTCAGCCGCAGCGCCGCCGACACGCGGTCGAGAAAGTCCGCGGAGTATCCGGCGTCCCTTCCCTGCTCCAGCGCGCCGTACCACCGTGCGCTGACGCCGGCCAGCCGGGCCACATCACCGTGCGTCAACCCCTTCCCCCGCCGACCGTGCACAGGCAGCCCCGGGAAAGTGCGCGGGTCCGCGCGCCGGCGCCACGACCGCAGCAGCTCGGGCAGGGACTCCTCGCCGAAATCGCCGATGTCGCCCTGGCCGCCCCGGGAGTCCATGTGCATAAGCGTAGGCCCAGAGCAGGTGATTTGGGCCATAACGCAGGCGGAAAAGGCGCCCAAAGATCATGAATACGTCATTCAGAGTAGTCAGACATAACGGGTGGTCGCCTATTCAATCAAACGCATCGCCTAGTGCAACTCCCTGTCCGCGCACCGGATCATCGGGTTGAGCCGCCATCCGATAGCGCAGACCCTCCAGTCGGCGCCAAGCAGGACACGCCAGTGCGTCGTCACTGACTGTAACTGGAACCAGTCGTTCCTGGAAGCGCGAGTTCCAGCTGATTCTTGGCATTCTCCTGCCATCGCCGAGCAAGCCGGCGCACTGTCCGGGCCGAGGGGGAACGATATGCCCTTGCTAGAAATCGACGGGAGTCGACTGCGTACATGGTGTGAGGAGCAGGTCGACCGCCTGCACCTTCCCCATCGCTTCACTACACGCGAACTGCGTGAATCCATAGCGACGCTTCGCGGCAAGCCCATTGTGTTGAAACCTCTGAATACGCTCGGCGCCATGGATGCGCCTTGCGGCATCAGGCTGGAGACACCTGCGGCTGACCTCTTGTTCTACGAGGAGGGAACGTCCGTCAATCACCAGCGGCACATCCTCACCCATGAGCTGTGCCACGTGTACTGCGACCATCCCGGAAGCGTGGAGATCGACGCCGACGCGGTCCACGCCTTCGGGGTGAACCCCACCTTGGTGATGCGCATGTCCGGACGCACCAGCTATTCGACGGCCGATGAACTCGAGGCAGAAATGATGGCTACGGTCATTCGTCAGCGCATCTACCGCGAGCGTGAATCGTCATCCCGTCAGCCTGGAAAGGGTTCGGACAGCTGGGACGCGCTCTTCGCCCAGCCCATCAGGAAGGGTCGGTTCGGCTCACGATGAATGCTGTCTTCCTTGGCCTGGCCAGCATGCTCGCGGCGGCTGCCGGCTACTGGATCCTCGGCCGCGGAACACCCCGCCCGACCGGCACTTGGACCATGGGAGCGCTCCTGGGCTCGTTCGCCGTGGCCTTCGCCTGCTACTCACCGCTGGTCGGGGGCGTTGTCGAGGAGGTCGTGCCGCACATGGCCCGACTGCTGAGCAACTGCGCCTCGTTGGGGGCTGCTACCGCGGCCCTGGCCGTTTCCTTCCAGCTCAACCTTGAACCAGCGCAGGCCCGACGTCGCGTCCGACTGCGCCTGGTCCTCTTCGCCGCCTCGACTGTCGGAATGACGGTGCTGTTCATTGGGGAGCAGATGGCCCACCGCTCGCCCCAGGTGTACGCGCTCTACCTGCTCCTGTTCATCTCCTACCTCGGCTTCGCCGTCATCGACTTCGCACAGCAGGCCCTGCGGCAGTCGAAGGCGACCCGTCGGAGCAGCGTCCGGCTCGGCCTGCGCCTGGCGGCATGCGGTTGCGCCTTCGCTCTGGTGTACATCGCGTACAAGCTGACGGTGCTCGTCTCACTCGGGTTCGGTTTCCCGTTGGTCCCCGACCACTCGGAGTGCTCGTCGCTGGTGGCGGCCCCCTGCGTGTTCAGCGTGGCCTCGCCCGCACTGGCTGTACTCCTGATCTGTGTCGGTCTCACGCTGCCCGCCGTCGCCTACCCGGTCGCCCAGTTCCGTCGCCGTCGCTGGGAGAAGCGGTCCTTCGAGGCCCTCGCGCCACTCTGGCGTGACCTGTCGCAGGCCATGCCGCAGATCGTCCTCTCCGCCGGCGGCCAGGGAGACGAGTCGGTCGAGGACCCCGACTTTCTTCTCCAACGACGGGTGATCGAGATCAGCGACGGGATCCTCGCTCTCCGCCCGTACCGTTCACAGCAGGTGGAGGAAGCCGCAGCCAAGGCTTCGCCCGGCCAGGGTGCGAGAGAGGCCGCGTTCGTGGAGGCGGCCGTCGTCAAGGCTTCGTTGGCGGCCATGCGAACAGGCACCCTCCCCCGGGTGATTGCTGCCCCGGCGACAACGGACGCCTCCGCTCGGAAGAGCCTCCGGGACGACACGGAGTGGCTCCTGCTGGTGGCCGATGCCTACACGCAGCACGCCGCTGTGCGTGTCGCCGACGACGGCCTGCCCGAGCCGGTTGGAGTCTGATGGCATGAGCGACCCGACGACCGACCCAGCGTTCCTACGCGATCCGTATCCGGCCTACGCCGCCCTGCGCTCGCGATGCCCGGTGCAGCAGGTGCCGACCGGCTCGGGCGGGCACAGCAGTTACCTGGTCACGGGGTTCGAGGAGGCCCGGGACGCTCTCGCGGACCCGCGGCTGTCGAAGAACACGGCGGCGTTCTTCGCCGGCAAGGAGTCGGGGCGCCGCATCCACCCGGCCGTCGCGCACACCATGCTGGCCACCGATCCGCCGCAGCACACCCGCCTGCGCAGGCTGGTGACGGGCTCGTTCACCACCCGCGCGGTGGACGAGCTCCGACCGTTCATCGCCAGGACCACCGACGCGCTGCTGGACCGCTGGCCGGCCGGCGGCCCGGTCGACCTCGTCGCTGAGTTGGCGGTGCCGCTCCCCGTCATCGTGATCTGCGAACTGCTCGGGGTCCCGGAGCCGGACCGCGCGGAGGTCCGCCGGTGGTCCGGCGAGCTGTTCGCCTCCGGGGCACCGGCCGTCATCGACGCCGCCTCCCACTCCCTGGCGGACTACATGACCGGCTTGATCGCCGACAAGCGCTCCCGACCGGGCAACGCGCTGCTCGACCGCCTCATCGCGGCCCGCGACGGGGACGACCGGCTCTCCGAGGAGGAACTGGTCTCCCTGGGCGTGCTGCTCCTGGTCGCCGGCCACGAGACGACGACCAATTTCCTCGGCAACGCCGTCCTGTCCCTGCTGCTGCATCCCGCGGAACTTCAGCGTCTCCGACAACACCCGGACGAGATCCCCTCGGCGCTCGACGAGCTGCTCCGGTACGACTCGCCGGTCAGCAGCGCGACGTTCCGGTTCACCACGGAGGCCGTCACGCTCGGCGGAACCCACATCCCCGCGGGCAAGCCGGTACTGGTCGCCATCGGTGCCGCGAACCGTGATCCGGCACGCTGGCCGGCACCGGACACACTGGACCTCGACCGGAGCCCTGCCGGCCACCTGAGCTTCGGGCACGGGATCCACCGGTGCGTCGGGGCGCCCCTCGCCAAGGCGGAAGCGGACATCGCACTCCGGAAGCTGCTCACCCGGTTTCCCGACCTGCGGCTCGCTGTGTCGACCGAGCATCTCGTTTGGAGGAGAACACGCCTGGTACGGGGCCTCACGGCGCTACCTGTCCTTGCATCACGAACATAGCTGGCGGGTGAATACGGCTGGATACACGCTGCCCACCACCGGACGAGAGGGCACACCTTCGACCTGCGGCCGGATACTTCGGGCTCGGGGCGCGTCGGCCAGGGCCGGTACGTGCACGTCGCCGGTCCGAGCAAGCATCCATCTTCCCGAGCAGCGCCACGGCCCCTGCTTCACGACGGTCACGGTCCAAGGGCGTCCGGCCGCCCTGCCGTGACCAAAGAGCGCGCGGTGGCAGGCGGTGAGTGCTGGTATTGGCGCGGGCGGCGGGACGTATCACCGTACGGATGCAGGTGCCGCTGCGTTTGCAACGAAAAGGGACGCTGCTGCAGCAGTCTGTGTGCCTCTTTCGGGCGTGAAGATGCCTTCTAGTCAGCGTTCACCGGCGTTCCGCCAGTAGTCCGTCAGCATCTCACCGGGCCAGAGAGGCTGGCTGACGGCACCCCTCGGCAGGAACTCCTCGAAGACCGCCACGAGGTCCACCACCAAGCTGCCGTCGTCGGCGTCGAGGTCAGTGACGTGCAGGTCCCGTCCTTCCACGCGGAGCAGTCGCGGGAACGAGGTCGCCAGGCGGGCCGGCCGGCGGTGGTTGTGATGGACGAAGGTTCCCGTGGCCGGCCACGCCGGGTTGTTTCGCGGGCTGCGCGCGTGCAGGGCGACGTCATCAGGAGAACCGAAGTTGAAGAACCAGGTGACCTGGAGGTGAGAGAACTCCTCGATCCCCTGCAGAGTCTCTTCCGGGTACTCCGGGCGCAGCCGAATGATCGACTCCACACCGCCCTTAAAGTCGTCGAGGCGCCCCTTGTGGCCCCCGACCACCTCGGCGATCACCGGCACCTCGATGGACTTTGTGGACACAGGTTCCCCCTTCTCCGCTCACGGCACGGCACGGCACGGCACGGCGGTCAGCCACAGTATGCCCGCCTTCACCACCATGGCACCGTCAGGCTACTCGTTCGAGTACGGCCTTGGCGCGCTCGTCGATCTCCGCCGCAACGCCGATTCCTCGATTACGGAAGGGAGACAGCACCCGACGCATATTCACGGCCGCCTCGCGTGCTCTGCCCGACTGCACGCCTTCCATCGCATCCAGTGCCTGTGCCCATGTGTGGCATGCGGCCTCCACGTTGCCCTTGCGGGCCTGCACCGTGCCCATGTAGCCCAACGTCACCGCGTGGGTCCGACTGAAGGTATCGGCCTTCCTGGTCAGCACGCTGTTGTTGAAGTCTCGAAGGGCTCCGTCGAGATCGCCGAGTGTCCACAGAGTGCGAGCGGTCTCATGGCACAGGGAAGCCCGCTGGAAGAACCACACCCGACTCGGATCCTCGTCGCCGACGTCCGTTGCAGCGAGGTCATCCTCGGCCCTGAGAAGCGCTGCGATCGCGGCACGCCTCTGCCCGTCGGCGGCAAGGCTGCGTGCCTGCACCACTCCGAGCAGTGCCCGCTCACGGGGGGTCGCCAGCGTGTACCGCTTGCGGTCGACGGAGGCGCTGGCGAGGTCGACGGCAGCCTCGGGGTGGCCGAGGTCCGTTGCCTGGTGAGCCATGGCTCGCAGGATGTGGCCGGCGAGGGGAGCGTCATCGGCCTCAGCCGCTAGCTTCAGGGCTAACGTGAAGTAGCGACGCGCGGCCTCGTGGTGGGAGGCATCGAAGCTCATCCAGCCGGCGACGTACACCGCCTCGGACGCAGCGGCTAGCAGGGCGCGACGGGTGTCATCGCTGGTGAATGCCCCTCCGACGTACCTGGCCACGTCATCGACGAGGTACTGATAGAGGGCCGTACGGCCGTCCATGCCGCCGTGGCGCTGGTCTCTTCGAGAGAAGAACTCTGTCATCTCACGCACAGCGCTGACTTCGGCGGCCCCGACCCTGCGGCTCGTCGCGGCGGGGCGAGACTTCGCCCGTCGGGGAGCTTCGTCCCACCACTGCTGTTCGGGCAGAACCAGGCCACCGACCGAGTAGGCGGCGCCGGCCAGCAGGCGGCGGCGTTCGAGGTCCACGTCGCTTCTCCCCAGGTCTACAAGCGCAGTCAGCGTATCGACGTTCCACTCCGATGCCGCAACACCCGCACCTGCACCCGGCCCGGAGAGTCCGATCTCCGCGGGAGTGATGGGGCGTTGAAGTCGCCGGGACAACGTCTCGCACAAGATAAGGGGCGCTCTGCCCGAGGGCTGTGTGCCCGCCACCCACATGGCGACGTGCGAGCGGCTGGTGCCCAGCAGTTCTTTCGCTCCTACCTCGGTCGCGACCCTCACCAAGGCAGCGGCCACTTTCTGCTGCGACCAGCCTGTTTCCGCGATCGCGTCGGCCAGCTTCACGTTCCGCTCGCGCGCCATCGTCTACCTCGGTTCACCAAAACGATCTTTGACGGGTTTGACGGTCCCCGCTGCCGCCCGGAGGTACCGCCGCGATGTGATCCACGGTTCGCTCATGGACAACGAAACCACCAACTCCCCTTGCCCGTGAGGAAACCGGTGAAGACCAGCCACACGACTGGCACCGCTGCCCGGACTGTGTCCGGCGACGGCCGCGCTCCCGGCCGGATGTCCGGCGTACGGCACCTCGCCCACCCTCTCCGGTGGCCGTGCTCGTGCAGAACCTCCGCCGCTTCGACCACTCCGACAAGACCGCCGATCGAGTCCTCCGCGGACTCAAGCACCAGTTGTGAGAAGGCGAGCATGGACCGAATCAAACCGCTGGACAGCGTGATCAGCGCTCCCGAACAGCAGAAGAGCCTGACTCTCGCCGCCAACGACAGGGCACCGGGCAAGGCACGATCCTTCACCCGGGAAGCGCTGACGGAGTGGAGGGCGGAAGACCTCCTGGACCAGGCCGTGCTGATCGTCAGCGAGCTCACAACTAACGCAGAGCGGCACGGCGGAACGCCGAACGTTGACCTGAGTCTCCCGCCCAGACTGGACGGCGAGCCCATCGAAGAGATCACGCTGACGGTAGCCCTGCAGGCCGGTGTTATGCGGATCGAGGTCGAGGACAACTCCCCCGAGCCCCCGGTGCCTCAGATGGTTCCGCTCTGTTCCACCAGCGGACGGGGCCTACACCTCGTGTCGGCAGCAGCCGACGCCTGGGCTTCCTGGCCCAAGCAAGACGGACGTGGCAAGAGAGTGATCGCTCTCGTGAGGCGCCCCGAATCGCCCTTCACCTCCTGACCACCTTCCCTTGGAGATCCCTGATGTCATCCCGGCTTACGTCCTCACCTGCGGCGACCTCCTGCGGAAAGAGGCTGGACCTTGCCACCGAAACCGTACGTGTGCTGCTGCTGGACCTGGACGGCGTGCTGGTCGACACACGGCGGGTCATGGAGAGCGCGTGGCGCCAGGTCTGTGAGGATCACGGCCTCGACGTGCCGTTCAGGGAGTACGAACGCCACTTGGGCCGCCCGTTCTCCGACATCATGCAGCAGCTCGGGCTCGCTGAAGCCGAGTCGATCCATCAGACCTACGCCAAGGCGTCAACGGCCGCTTCTCACCTCGCCCGACAGTTCGACGGCGTCGCGGAGGTCCTCCATGCCTTCGCCACTGCCGACTGGCGGCTGGGGATTGTCACGTCCAAGCCGTTGGCGCGAGCCACCCCTCTCCTGGCTCAGCTCGGCGTCCCTTTCGCCACGGTGCGCACGCCGAACGGGGTAGGGCGGGGCAAACCCGCGCCAGACCCGATCCTGCTCGCCCTGATCGACCTGGGCGCCGACCCGGCCAATGCCCTGTACGTCGGAGACATGGCGGTCGACCAGGAGGCAGCCCGTCGCGCCGGCGTCTCGTACGTGCACGCAGCCTGGGGCTACGGCACCCCGAGCCCTCCGGCCCCCGTCGTCGCCAAATCGCCGAAGGACCTGCTGCGGCTCATGGACACCGGGCCGATCCTCGAAGGGAGCCCGGTATGACGCCGACCAAGCGCAGCGCCTTGGGCATCGCCCGCGTCGACTCCGATGGCAAGCCCCTCTGGGCGCTGGTCGGCGAGGGCGCGCTCGCGACCATGAAGTCCGACCGGATCACGACCTCCCAACTGGAGGCCCTGCCCATCGACCAGCGCGATGCTGAAACGCGTGTCGACCATGTGATGGAGGCCCTCGAAGCGTACGGCGCTGACCTCGCGAGGACGCCGGGTGGCGCCGGGTGGCTGTACGTCCAGCACGTGCCGGCGCGGCGCCTGGTGGCACAGGTCGTACGCAAGCTGGCGGCGCTCAGCGCGTGGGAGCCGTTCGCGAAGGCCTCAGGTCGGGTGAGGCTCGCGCCTTACGAAGGACTCGTCGGGCTGCGGTCGAGCAGCTCCCGCGAGTACCGGGCGTACACCGTCACCTGGTCTGGCATCGCCTACCTGCTCGGAGCCCCAGCCCCTCACAACCCCCTCCGCTCCGCGCAGTTACGCAATCTCCCTCCTGCCCTGGCGGCCGCATCGATGCCGAGTCCGGCTCCCTCGGAGCTTCCAGAGAGCGAGGTGGTGGCATTGTCGTGGTCGTCCCGTCACGCGGCCACTCTGCTACCAGTGTTGGAGGAGCTAGCTCGGAACGGGCGCCCCAGCCTCGTGGTGGACTTGGCGACCGACCCGGCGGAGCGGTGCCCGGCTTCGGGCGTCGCGGGGGTGAACCTGTGCTCGCAACCGACCGGTCTCTTCGACCTTTCCGCCGCCGTGGACAGGCTGAGGCTGCAGGACGATGGCCGCGTTGTTCGAGTCGGCGAGCACGACGTTCAACTGGCCCGACTGGTCCGCCTCGTGTCCGTTCTGCTGGAGACAAGCGGCGGGTGCACCCAGCCGTCGTGGCGATCGGTCGTGCGGGCGGAGACATGGTTGGACGGCGTCCTCACCGCCCTCCGGCCGCATACCGTCCTGGTCAGCAACGACACCAGCCCGCTGGGTGCGCTGGCCGTACATGTGGCAGAGCGCCATGGGATGAACACTGTGCACGTCCAGCACGGGGCCTGGACGGCTGAGTCGGTCGCATGGCCCGCCCTGCACAGCCGCGACATCGTGGTCATGGGTGAGCGGGACCTCCCCCTCGCGAAGGAGTGGGTGCGCCACCCTGACGCCGAAGTCCATGTCCTGGGCCAGCCCCGCTTCGATGTACTCGCTGGCCTCGGCCGCGATACCCAGCGGCGCTACCTGGAACATCTGCTGGCCCACGGCCCGCGTCGCAGTCCTGCCCGTATCGCGGTGTGGGCCTGCCAGCCCTTCGGTCCTGACCGGCTCAAGGCCCAGGCCGACCTGCTGCTGGACGGTCTGTGGCAGGCCGGCAGCGACTGGGGCCTCGTCATCGCGCCGCACCCGGCGCAGAGCATCGACGTCTTCGCCCCCCTGCTCGAACGGCACGGTCGGCCGCTCGTGGCCGTGGCCGATCCCCGGGTCGGCGCTCGTGGCTGCCTCGCCGGTGCCGACGCCCTGGCAAGCGCCTATTCGACGTGCGGCATCGAAGCCGCGCTGATGGGCGTGCCGGTGCTCGAACTGGGTTCGCCCGGCGAGCGCAGGCTCAGACTCTCCGACCACGGCCTTGCACGGCGGTGCAGCACCGCCGATGACATCGCCGACGCTCTCGTCGCACTGCGCGGTCCGCACCCGCCTGCCGACCGGGCGGCGACGGACGCGGTGTGCCGGTGGCGCGGTGACAGCGCAGCCCGAGTCGCATGCCTCATCACCCGCCGCTCGGGCGGCCATGCCATGCACTCCCACCACATCAACCACGATGCCCGTGCCGCCGAGTCCGGACGGCCGCAGGGCGAAGGAGTACCTGTCCGATGACACATCTGACCGCCGACAGCGTCGCCGAACTGTTCGTCGGCGCTGTCACCCTGGCCAAGAGCGGCGACAGGGTCAGCCCTCGCGGCATGGCGACCCGTGAGGTGCTCGACGTCCACATGCGGCTGACCCAGCCGCGGGCTCGCCTGCTGTACGCGCCGCCGGCACGCGTCATCAACCCCGCGTTCGCCGTGGCGGAGACCGTGTGGCACCTCTCCGGCTCGGACGCCCCATGGATCTTCGATTACAACGCACGCCTGCGGCAGTACGCCGACGACGGTGTCCTGCGGGGCGCGTACGGGCCGCGGATGCGGAATTGGGCCGGGAAAGTGGATCAGCTGAGCCGCGTCGTCGAGATCCTCAAAGAGGACCCCGACTCCCGCCGGGCCCTGATCCAGCTCTACGACCCGGCCCAGGACGCTGCAGGGCACAAGGACGTGCCCTGCACGCTGGGCTTCGGCTTCCATCTGCGTGCCGGCCGCCTGCACATGTCGACGACGATGCGTGGTCAGGACGTGTGGATCGGCATGCCGTACGACCTGTTCTTCTACACCGTGCTGCATGAGCTGGTCGCGGGCTGGCTCGGCGCCGAGCTGGGCGATTTCCACCACCACGTGGGATCACTGCACATCTACGAGAACCATCTCGACCAGGCGGAAGAGCTGACCGCGGTGACCGCGAGCGCGGTCATGCCGGACCTCACCACACCGTGGCGGGGCTTCGACGATCTGCTCGACCAGGTCGAGGCCCGGGACGTGACCGGCCACCCGGGCTGGGACACGATGGCCGAGACACTGCGCAGCCACCGCCTGTGGAAGGACGGCGCGCGTGAGCAGGCGTGGCGGGTCGCCGACAAGATCGACGGGCCGCTGGGCGAGGCGCTCATCGCCTGGTACGGCGAGCTGAATCGTCATTCCGGCGCCTCGACCGCGCGCGAGACGGCGGGGACGCGGTGATGGCCACCATGGACCGCGCGCCCTCTGTCATCCTCGGGCTGTGTTCCTTCACGCACGACTCCTCCGCTGCCCTGTTGGTAGACGGGGAGCTAATCGGCTTCGTGGAGGAGGAGCGCCTCTCCCAGCACAAACACACCAAGGACTACCCCGGCTACGCAGTCGAGTGGCTGCTCGGCGAGGCCCGGCTCACCGCGGCCGACGTCGACGCCGTCGCCTACAACTTCCAGCCCGCCCACTACCTGGCCGAGTCCCCGGCAGCCCTGCGCCTGTCTCTGTCGCCGACGACGCGCGATCGGGCGCTGCCGAGGGCTCACGGCTTCGCCAAGGTGGCGCTGCGCACCCATCTGCGAAGCCGCGCCCTCGGTCGGCGGTTCCCCTCCGCTGGCGTCATCCCTGTCTTGCACCACCGGGCTCACCAGCTGACGGCCTTCGCCGCCTCAGGGTGGAACGAGTCCGCCGTGCTCATCGTGGACAGCCTCGGCGAGCGGCAGACCACCACCATCGCCTGTGGACACAACGCGCTCCACCCTTCCACCCGCACCCTGGAGGCGATCAACGACCCTGCCTCCCTGGGCTATGTGTACGGCGCGGTCACCGAGCACCTCGGGTGGCGCCGTGGTGACGAGGAGGGCACCGTGATGGCGCTCGCCGCCCTCGGCGATCCGGAGCGGTTCCGCCCACTTTTTGCCCGGGCCCTGCGCACAACACCCACGGGCTTATCGGTCGACCCCGCCTACTTCCCGCCGCGCGTGCTGACCTCGGGCTACCCGAGGACCTCTCGCCGCTTCATGGACGAGACGTGCCCCGAGCGCCACCCGAGCGAGCCGCTCCAAGACGTCCACCGGGATCTGGCCGCCGCCCTCCAGGAGCGAACCGAGCAGGTGATGCTGCATCTGGCCCGCAGGGCCCGGACGATCACCAGATCGCGCCGCCTGTGTGTCGGCGGTGGAGTCGCCACGAACTGCGTGAGCATCGGGCGGATCATCGAGGCCGGAATTTTCGACGAAGTCTTCGTCCCGCCCGCCCCGGGCGACGCCGGCACCGCGATCGGGGCCGCCATCGCCGCACACACCGGCAGCCGCAGCCGGCGACCCGTGTCCGGCGTCGCCCGGGCCTGCTATCTCGGCCCGTCGTACCAACACCAGGCCCTTGACCTCACGCCATGGCCCGGACTCCAGCAGAAGACGCTGGGCGTGGAGTCCGCCGAGTTCCTCGCCGACCAGCTTGCCCACGGCATGATCGTCGGGCTCTTCCAGGGACGAGTCGAAGCCGGCCCCCGCGCCCTCGGGAATCGCTCGATCCTCGCCTCTCCATTGGAGCCCGGGGTCGTCCAGCGTCTGAACGCCACCGTGAAGTTCCGGGAGCCGTTCCGCCCATTCGCCCCCATGGTCCTGGCCGAACGCGCCGCGGAGTTCTTCACCCTCGGCCAGGAGGCGCCGTACATGTCGATGGCGTCCGGCGTAACCGACGCGGCGCGCGAGCGCGTGCCGGCCATCGTGCACGCCAACGGCACCTCCCGCCTCCAGACCGTCACCCGGTCGCAGAACGGGTTCATGCACGACGTGCTGAGCGCCTTCGCCCGCCGTACAGGGGTGCCGGTGCTGATCAACACCTCCCTCAACGTCAAGGGCAAGCCGATCTGCGGAACACCGGCGATGGCGCTGGACTGCCTGGCCAACTCCGGACTGGACGCCCTGCTGCTGGAAGGTCGGTGGATCACAAAGTGAAGATCGGATACAGCTTCTGGGGATTCCTCGGCAACGGAATCACCGACACCCCGGACGGGGGCCGCAGCCACCGCCGCCCCCTGATCGACGCCCTCCTCGGCCGCGGCCACGAGATCGTCTTCCTACAGGCCAACCGCGACCTGATCGAGGCCGGCGACGACCTCGGCAACGCCTACGCCTTCCACAGCGGCACCCCGGACATCGACGTCCTGTTCCTGGAGTGGCGCTGGGCAATCGACGGGCGCAACACAACCCCGTGCGGCACCGAGGGGCACACCTGCGACCTGCACCGCCAGACAGAGCTGGTCACCTGGTACACAGTTCGGCTCGGCACCCCGACCGTGATCTGGGATAAGGACCGCCAGCTCCGGCCGGACAGCGTGTGGCGGCGTATCCGCCAAACCACTGTGTGCGAGGCCGCTCTCGAACCTACGGCGAACGCCCACCGCCTGCTCTTCCCGGTCGACGACCGTCTCCTCGACGAGGCGGATCCGATCGTGCTCGCCAAGAAGCCCAGGGATCTCGTCCTCGGGTACGTCGGCAACCAGTACGACCGCGACGAGCATTTCGACCGCTTCTTCGCGTCGGCCGCCACCCGCTTCGATCACCTGGTCGGGGGCAAGTGGACCAAGACCGATCGCTGGCCGCACGTCCGGTTCCTCGGCAGGCTCCCCTTCGAGGCGGTCCACGCCGTGTATGGCAGGTCTCTGGCAACCGTGCTGATGCTGCCGGAGCGGTACGCCGTCGTCGGGCAGATGACGCAGCGGATCTTCGAGGCCGTCCTCGCCGGCTGCCTGCCGCTCACCCCTGCCGACATCCTGCACGCGGACCGCTTCGTGCCCGAGGAACTGATCGTCAGCTCCGGCAGCGAGGTGATCGAGCGGCTCGCCCACCTCCAGCGGATCGCCGGCACCCAGCAGCACGCGGACCTGATCGCGGCCTGCCTGGACCGCCTGGGCCTGTTCCGCCTGAGTCGGCAGGTAGACGCGTTGGAAGCCGTACTGGACACGGCCGCCAGCCCCGTAAATGTGGAGCGGGGAGCGGCGTGATGCAGCTGACTTCCCAGACCATGGCACCTGGATCATCCGAACGTGTCCGACCGGCCGGTCCGACCGGGCACCCGAGCGCCTCTACGCTGGAGCACCATGAAGAAGGTCGCCATCGTCGGCTGCGGAGGCAGCGGCAAGTCCTACCTGGCACGCGAGCTGGGCAGGATCCTCGACGCCCCGGTCACGCACCTGGACGCCGCGTTCTACGACGACGCGTGGAACGCGCTGCCCATGGAGAAGTTCGCCGCCCTGCAGCGGGACCTGGTCGCGCAGCCGAAGTGGGTGATCGACGGCAACTACAACTCCACCTTGCAGATCCGGCTCGAAGCCTGCGACACGGTGGTCCTCATGGACGTCTCGACCGTGGCCGCGCTGTACGGGATCTTCTCCCGCCAGATCCGGCACGGGGCAGGGCACAAGGGCAACGGGGTGCACAACCGCATCCACTGGGGCGTGATCAAGTACGTGGCGACGTACCGCGGCAAGATGCGCCCGCGCGTCATGGCCAAGATCGAGGAATTCGCCTCGGGCCGTGCCGAGGTGGTGCTGCTGCGCAACCGGCGACAGACGCACCGCTGGCTGCGCAAGGTCGCCGCCGAGCACCGCTAAGCGCTCCGCGCCCCCGAGGGGAGGGTGCGGTATGAGCGGCGCCAACCCATTCCTGGACCCCGCGCGGCAAGCGGAGCTGTATGGGCACGCCTCGCGGCTGGCCGGCCGGTCCAATGCCCTGATGCGGGCGAAAACCTCCGGACGCCCGGTACCAGACACGATCGTGCGCCTGGTGCGCGCCCACCACGAGCGGGCAGACAAGCTCGCCCTGGTCTTGGACGTCGGCTGTGGTCGCGGTACAAGCAGTCTGGTCCTGGCCCAGCAACTCCGGCCGCAGCGGGTACTCGGTCTCGACGCGGCTCCGGCCTTGATCGAACAGGCCCTACACCGCGCTCAACGGCTCCCCGACGTCCGAGTCAGCTTCCTCATGGGCAACTTCCACCAACTGCCGCTTCCTGCCCAGTCATTCGACGTCGCTGTCGCAGCCTTCTGCCTTTACCACTCACCGCAGCCTCAGACGGTGGTCGCGGAGATGAAGCGGGTGCTGGCTCCGGGAGGGCTGGCCGTGCTCGTCACGAAGGGGCTCGACAGCTACCGGGAGATGGACCAGCTGGTCGCTGCCGCCGGCCTCGACCCGCGGGCCGAGCAGCACGAGAGCCTGTACATCTCGGCGCACAGCGACAACCTCGCCCACCTGGCCGCCGTGTCGCTCGACGTACTCGCTGTGGAGCACGAGGAACACCGCTTCACCTTCGACGGACACGACCACGTGGCGGAGTACCTGGCCACCAACCCGAAGTACGACCTCGCCGCGGGCCTTTACGGCAATCCTGGCGCGCTCGCGGCAACACTGCATGAGTTCCTGCCGGACCGGCCCCTCACCACCAAGTCCCTCGTCACCTTCGTGGTGGCCCAGTCAGGGGGAGGACGGTCGTGAGCGTTCGCCAGTTCACCAAGCACTACGAGACCCCCGGCCGGGTGGCCTCGGCAGCCCGCCATCACGCGTGGCTCGCCGAGCACGCACCGCCGCTGCGGCTTCCGGCGCTGACGGTGGTGGGGCCGACGAGCCTGACATACGAGTGGATCGACGGCCGTCCTGCCCGGACCGAGGACCTGCCGGCCCTGGCTGGGTTGCTGGGCGATGTCCACGGGGCCGCCTGGACCACCGACCTCCGGCCGGCCGCGCTCAACAGGCCCCACCGTTTCCGTGACGGCATCGCGTTCGGCGACTACATCGGTCCCCGGCAGGCTGCCCTGCGAAGAAGGCTGGAACAGGGGTACCTGCCGGACCGCGGGGCCTTGCACGCATTGCTGACGCTGCTGGAGAAGACCGCCGAGGGGCCGACCGCCTTCTACAAGGACAGCAACCCGCGAAACTTCATCATCACCGAGGCCGGCGAGATCTACACGGTCGACACCGACGATCTGACACTGGCGCCGATGGGTTACGACCTGGCGAAACTGATCGCGACGCTGGTCCTGACGTACGGGCCTTTGCCGGCTCCAACCATTGACTCGGCCCTGCGCGCCTACAACGAGGCCGCCGTACGCCACGACCCCCGGCTTGGCATCACGGATCGCGAGCGGCTCGACGACTTCCTCGCCCTGCACGCCGTGCTGACCGCTCCGTACGCCGGGCGCAATGGCTACCGCTACAGCTGGTTGCCCCGACCCTGCCCCCGAGGATCCGCATGATCACCACCGAACTCGTCTTCGTCCGCCACGGCGAAGCCCAGTGCAACGTCGACGGCCTGGTAGGCGGCCCGCGCACCTGCACTGGGCTTACCAACTGCGGATACGCCCAGACCGAACGCGTCGCGCTCCGCCTCGCCGCCGAGCACCGCGACAAGCCGTTCGACGCGCTGTACGCCGGTCCGCGCCTCCGCCTGCGCCAGACCGGCGAGATCATCAGCCAGGCCCTCAACCTCCCCATGTCCACCGACGATCGCCTCGACGGTCCGTTCCACGGTGCCGCCGACGGCAGGCCCTGGACCGAGGTGAAGACCGCCGCCGATGGCGGGCCGCACGCCCACCCGGACAGGCCCTGGGCTGCTGGATCCGACACGTGGAACGGCTATCTGGAGCGGGCCGGGCGCCGCCTACGGGAGCTCATCGACCATCACGAGGGTGAGCGCATCCTGTTCGCCGCGCACGGCGAGACCGTGATCGTCGCCCACACCCTGCTCCTGCGTATCCCGCTCGGATCTCCGGCCGGGTTCACGGTCTCTCACGGGTCCATCACCCGGTGGCAACACCACCTCAACCGGCTTGGGCAGAGACGGTGGATGCTCGACCGCCACAACGACACCGAGCACCTGGCCGCCTTAGCGCAGGAGGCTGTCGCGTGATCACGCTGTCCGATGATCCGCGGCTGAGCCTGGCACGCGGCGCGCTCGGAGCGGTCCGGATCGTGCACGGTCCGACGCTCCCGCCCCGAGTCCTGCGTCTTGTCGACGCCGACGGCAATGAGTTCTTCGCCAAGCAGCACAGCGAACGCGACCGATACACCCGAGAACTCCATGCCTATCTCGCCTGGGGAGCTCACCTGATCGGGCACGTCCCCCGAGTGGTGGGCCGACAGGACAGAACATGCACCCTGCTGCTCACCGCGGTGCGCGGCGTACGGGCGGATGCGGTCGCCCCCGGGTCGCCGGAGGAGGAACAGGCTCACTACGAGGCCGGGCGCGTGCTGGGCAAGCTGCACCACGCCACCTCGGAACCCGGTACCGGCGCCGTCGGCACGGAACTCGCCCTGCGGCTACGCGACTGGATCGCCCGTGCAGACCGGGCCGGCCTCATCTCCACGGCCGAAGCCGACCGCATGGGCCACAGAGCGGACGTCCTGGCGAACACGCTCATGGACAGCGCGGTGTGCCACCTCGACTACCAGCCGCGGAACTGGCTCCTTGGGGACGCCTTCGGAATGTGCGACTTCGAGCACATGCGCCGGGACGCCCGCATCCGCGACTTCGCCCGGCTCGAATTCCGCCGCTGGCAGGCCGCTCCCCACCTACGCACGGCTTTCTTCGCCGGATACGGAACGCCGCTGAACGACACCGAACAGCGACTCCTGGAGTCCTTCGGTGCGATCGAGGCCGTCACCGCCCTGGTCCGCGGACACGAGCAGGACGATCTCGCCCTCAGCAGCCACGGCCGCACCGTTCTCGCCCGGCTCGCCTGAACCACAAGCCTCCTCGGATTCCTGGAGAACTCCGTGTCACAGCACGCATCCCACATGACCACCACCGTGCCCCGCCGGGCTGTGGTGACCGGCGCCGCCGGCTTTATCGGCTCCCACCTCGCGCAGGCCCTCGTCCAGGCCGGCGCCGTCGTCGTCGGCGTCGACCGTCGTGACCCTGCCACCGACCCCACGGCCGCAGCCAACCTGGCTGCCCTGCAGAGGCTCCCGGGGTATATGCACGTCACCGCTGACCTCCTCAACTGCGCGATCGAGCCGCTACTCGTGGACGCGAACGCCGTCTTTCACCTGGCCGGCATCCCCGGGGTACGCCCCTCCTGGGGGCCGAAGTTCAGCGAGTACGTCGCCTCCAACGTCCTCGCCACCCACCGCGTCATGGACGCCGTCACCCGTATGGGTGTTCCCCGGCTGGTGGTGGCCTCGTCCTCCAGTGTCTACGGCCCCACCGAGGGCGGTCCGAGCGTAGAAACCGACCGGCCACAGCCGGCATCCCCGTACGCGGTCACGAAACTCGCCGAGGAGCAGCTCTGCTTCGCGCACTCCGCCCAGGCCCATTGCCCCACCAGCGTCGTCGCTCTGCGGTACTTCACCGTTTACGGCCCCCGGCAGCGCCCCGACATGTTCACGCACCGCGCCCTCACGGCCGCCCTGACCGGCCAGGCACTACCTCTGTACGGAGACGGGCACCAGCGCAGGGACTTCACGTACATCGACGACGCGGTCGCCGCCACCATCGCCGCGGCCACGATCCCGACCGCCAGCGGAGTGATCAACGTCGGGGGTGGTTCGAGCGCCTCCCTGCTGGAAGTGATCAACATTGCGAACAGCCTCTCCGGTCGCGAGATCCAGGTTCACCAGGAAAACCCCCGCAGCGGCGACGTCCTCACCACCCGCGCCGACCCCGGCCGCGCCCATGAGGTCTTGGGCTGGCAGCCCCAGGTCGACCTTCACAACGGCATGCGAGCCCACATGCAGGCGCTGGCCGCCGAGACCGCCGCGTACGGCCGCGCGGCATAACCAGCGGGACACCAGGAGGAGTTGCAGTGGAGAGTCCTGAAAGGGCGCGACTGGAAGCCTTCTTCCGGCAGATCACAACACAGTTCCCCGCTGGCGAGCACGTCACCACGCTGATCATCACGCACCTGCTCTCCGAGCGGCCGGCGTTCCTCCGCGCGATGGCCACGACGTCCACGGTCGGTGCTGTACTGCCCAAGCCCAGGTCCGTCGACCAGCCGACGCTGGAGAAGGTCCGACGTGCCTTCACCATCCATGACCTGAGCCGGGCACTGTTTGCCGACTCGACCTGGGCGTTGGAGTACCTGGAGGACACGGCAGGCGGCCGGAACGTCATTCTGATAGACATCGGCGGCTACTTCGCGCCGTGCCTCGACACCCTGGTAGAGAAGTTCTCCGGCCGCGTCCTCGGCGTCGTCGAGGACACCGAGAACGGGCACCAGCGGTACGCGGCACTGGACCGCCTGCCCTGTCCCGTCGTCTCGGTGGCCCGCTCCCCGCTGAAGGACTGCGAGGACCACCTGGTGGGCCGGTCCATCGTCTTCTCGACCGACGCCCTCGTACGCGCCCGCGGCGACATTCTGACCAGCCGAAATGCCTGCGTGATCGGGTTCGGCAAGGTCGGCCGGGCCATCGCTCAGACGCTGCGCGCCCAAGACCTACGCGTCACCGTCCACGACACCGATCCAGTCAAGAGAGTGCAGGCGCATTCCCAAGGCTTCCGTACGAGCGCGTCGACGGCCGAGGCGCTGCGGGAGGCGGAACTCGTCCTGTGTGCCACCGGCAACCTCGCCCTCCGCCAGGGCGATTTCTCCGCCCTGCGCAACGGGGCGTACCTCGCCTCGGTAACGTCCTCAGAGGACGAACTTGAACTCGGCAGCCTCCATGGCCTCTACAAGCGCACCCCGGTCAGCGAGCATCTGACGCGCTACGAGATAACGGGCCACTACTTCTACGTCCTCGCTGACGGCGGCGCCGTCAACTTCGTGCACGGCGCCGCCGTCGGCTCATACATCCATCTCGTTCAGGCCGAGATACTCGCCGCCACCGCGGCCCTCAGCCACGGCCGCTTCCAGTCCGGTCTCCACGAAATGCCCGCACCCGACCGCCAGGCCATCGCCAGGATCTGGTTCGACCACTTCGACAGGTGAATCCATGCCGCCTTCCCCCGACCACATCCGTGCCACCGTTGAGGGGTACCTCACCCGCCACCCGTCCGAGCGGGACGCCCTGGCTGCGCTCTTCGTCGCCCTTACCGGCGGGGACGATCCGACCAGCCGCAAGACCTCTCCCACGCACGTCACGTGCAGCGCCATCGTCATCGACAGCAACGATCGGGTGCTCCACATTCAGCACAACGCCACGGGCAAGGCTCTGGCGCCCGGTGGCCACAACGAGTCAGGGGACAAAGACCTTCCCGGTGCCGCCCTTCGTGAACTGGGCGAGGAAGCCGGCATTCCTCGCGATGCCGTCGTACCCCTCCCGGGCTTTGAGACCGTGCCGCTGGACATTGACGTACACGACATCGCCGCCAACCCCGCGAAGGGCGAGCCGGCACACCAGCACGTCGACTTCCGCTGGGCCTTCCTCCTCCGGGCCGAACACGCCGTGACGCTTCAAACCGAAGAGGTCAGTGGATACGAGTGGCGGTCCTTCGAGGACTCTGCCTCGCCGACCGTCCGCGCCAAGCTGGCCCTCCTCCCCCGCCCCGCCCATTCCTGACACTCACCGACGGGAGTACGCCGTGGCAGCCACCACCGCCGCACCGCCGAGCACCGCGCGCCGCCACCACATAGCGGTCATCCCTTGCCGCTGGGGAGCCTCCCGATTTCCAGGAAAGCCCCTTGCGCAGCTTGGGGAAAAGCCGCTGCTGTGGCACGTCCACCAGCGCTGCCTGGAGGCAAAGCGCCTCGACGGGGTGGTGGTCGCCACCGATGACGAGCGCATCGAGGAGACGTGTCACCGCCTGGACATCGAGTGCATGCGGACCGGAGACCACCTCACCGGCACGGATCGCGTCGCGGAGTGCGCAGAACGCCTGCCCGCAGACGCGTACATCAACGTCCAGGGCGACGAGCCGTTCATCTCCCCCACCGCGATCGACGCTATCTCCCAAGCGATGGAGCACCTGGCACCCGGAACCCACGCGGTTAACGCGTACACGAAGCTGGACGACCCCGGTGCCGTCCTGGACCACAACGTCGTTAAGGTCGTCGTCGACGCCGAGCACAACGCCCTCATGTTCTCCCGGCAGCCGATCCCGTACCCGCGCGGGGACCGGCCAAGGTACCGGCGTCAGCTCGGTCTCTACGGCTTCACTGGAGCGGCCCTCAAGATGTTCAAACATCTCCCCCAGGGACCGCTGGAACGTACGGAAGGCGTGGAGATGCTGCGCTTCATCGAACACGGCCACGGCGTACGGATGATCGGTGTCGTGGACGAAGGATTGGCGGTCGACACGCCAGAGGACCTATCGAGGGCCAGTGCGTTGTGGCGACATCAGACCAAGCATGACTCCTGCTGAGAGCCGGGGTCGCCAGCCACTCCTTGCAGTCCGGTGTTCTTCATTCACTCTCCCACTGACTCGGGCCTCGGCTCAGGCGCCGGAACAGCGACACGGTCGGCGTTTCGACCACCGCTGCTCCAGCCCTGAACCCTTACACGGGATAGGTAGTTGCACCCCGACAAGCGCGGCACGCGCTAAATACGGGGGCTACCAACTCGACTGAAATACATCTGTTTCGAAAGTCCGGCTGGCTCGTTGAGCCAGCCGGACTCGCCGCACAACCGACCAGGGGGACCACGCTGACTTCGGCCACCACGAAGGCAAAGTCGGCTGTGCGGATGAGCATGTTCGGCCTCGGAGGCGCCGGGTGATGACGTTCTTCGGTCCATGAGGGTGTGGCCGAGCGCCATACTCGCTGACGGAGCTGTTGTCCGGTTCACCTCCACCTCGCGGAGCGGCAGCCCCGACACGAGATACGGTCCACCTCCGCCTGCACGGAGCGGACTCGCCGATCCAGGCCGCGGACCGCTCGGGCTTCGGTTCACCCCCGCCGGCGTGGAGCAGACACCCCCGGGCCATACGTCCCTTCCAGTCCGACGGTTCACCTCCGCCAGCGCAGGGCGGACGCCTACCAGGCCACGACGACGTATCAGAACGCTGATTCACCTCCGCCTGCGTGGAGCGGACTGGTCAGGGCCTTGTACCAGGCCTGGAGCGCCTGGTACACCTCCGCCTGCGCGGAGCGGACATGACCACGCGTGAACTCACCACCGGGCAGAGCGGTTCACCTCCGCCTGCGCGGAGCGGACGCGTCCCCAACGCCGAGCGCGTGCATCCACGCCGGTTCACCTCCGCCTGCGCGGAGCGGACTTGATCTTCGCGGTCTGCGAGGGCGTGGCGTGCGGTTCACCTCCGCCTGCGCGGAGCGGACAGGTCCTCGCCGCTCAGCGTGCCCTGGGCCTGCGGTTCACCTCCGCCTGCGCGGAGCGGACTTGGTCGTGTCCGCCCGGACCGTGACCTTGTACGGTTCACCTCCGCCTGCGCGGAGCGGACTCAACCGGCCGGCTGCTCCCCGTGGCCGGTCGCGGTTCACCTCCGCCTGCGCGGAGCGGACGCCGGTGCCGACCCCTCCTCCGGCGCCCACTCCGGTTCACCTCCGCCTGCGCGGAGCGGACGAATTCCGGCCTGAGAGCCATGGGTTACCTCACGGTTCACCTCCGCCTGCGCGGAGCGGACGGACGGGAGACCAGCCAGGAGGAGCGGGACCGCGGTTCACCTCCGCCTGCGCGGAGCGGACACGAGCATGTCTCCGGGCAGGGACGCGCACTGCGGTTCACCTCCGCCTGCGCGGAGCGGACTAGGCCGTTTCTTTCAGATCATCGGATCGTTGGTCTGGTGTGTCGCTGACTGACGCCCAGTGGGCGCGCATCGAGCCGTTGTTGCCGGACCGGA
>NZ_JBEYVS010000059.1:0-33821 GCF_040644095.1 Streptomyces sp. NPDC047028 | reverse complement strand
AAGGGCGACTTCATCACCCTTCCGATGCGGACGTACTCCTCCGGCATGGCGGCCCGGCTGCGGTTCTCCATCGCCGCGGCCAAGGACCACGACGTGCTGCTCATCGACGAGGCCCTGGCCACCGGCGACCGCGCCTTCCAGACGCGTTCCGAGGAGCGGATCCGCGAGCTGCGCAAGCACGCCGGTACGGTCTTCCTGGTCAGCCACAACAACAAGTCGATCCGCGACACCTGCGAGCGGGTCCTGTGGCTGGAGCGCGGCGAGTTGCGCATGGACGGTCCGACGGAGGACGTACTGAAGGAGTACGAGGCCTTCACCGGGGACAAGAGTGACAACGTAGGCAAGACACAGCGGAAACCGGCCAAGAAGACCGTCGTTACGCAACCATAGAAGCCGAACGTCCATCTTCCCCAGTGCGTGTTCTTACCTAAGGCGTGGTTATCCCTTTCATCCCTCTAGTGACAGTATGTTATGAAAGGTGCCGCCCGAGCCGCCGACCCCAAGGAGTCATGCCGCGATGCCCCGTCTCAGCGTCATCGTCTACGGACAGAACACCCAGGGGCATCTGACCGAACTCCTCGACGGCCTGGAGGCCCGCCCCCTCCCCGACGCCGAGGTGGTGGTCGCCGCGGTCGGCGACTGGGCGCGGGAGACGGCCGAGGGCCACGATCCGCAGACGGTCGTCGTGCCCCTGCCGGACGGCACCGGTGACGCGGCCGCCCGGGCCGCCGGCGCCGCCCGCGCCACCGGCCAGTGGCTGCACTTCGTGCACGCCAAGGACGGCCTGCCGGCCGGTGCGCCCCGCCTGATCGCCGAGCGCCTCGCGGAACTCGACGACACGGTGGACGTCCTCCTCCTCGACCGCGTCACCACCACCTGGCAGAGCGCCGCCGTCCCCGCCCGCGACGGCCGCCTCCTCGCCGCGGCGGGCCGCGCCACCCTCGCCCTCGACGAGGCCCCCGACCTGCTGCGCCTCACCCCGCTGCTCGGCACCCGCGTCCTGCGCGCCGGCTTCTGGCAGGCCCACCAGGAACAACTGGCCTCGGACGACGAGCCGTACGCCGCCCAGGCGGCCCTGCTGCGCGCCGGCCGCGTCGCCTGCCTGAACCAGGTGGCCTACGACGACCGCAGGCTGCGCCCGGAGAGCCTGCCGCCGCTCACCCACCACGACCGGTTCGCGCTCATCGAGCGCTACGAGTCCCTGCTTCCCCTCGCCAAGGACCGCCGCGCCGCCCGCGGCGTGCTGTACGACCTGATGGTCCGCGACCTGGTCCGCACCTTCGCCCGCGAGGACCTGCCCGAGCCGGTGGCCCGGGAGTTCTTCCGGCGCGCCTCCCTGGCGGCGGTCCGCTGGCGGCCCGAGGGCCATCAGCGTCCGGCCGGAGTCGAGGGCGTCCGGCACGCCCTGCTCGAAGAGGGCGCCTACACCAAGTACCGCGCGTTCCAGGCCGCCAACCGCACCCGCCGTGCCGCCCGGAAGGCCGTACGCACCCGTAAGCGCCAGGCCGGCACGATGCTGCGCGACCGGCAGTACCGCAAGGCGCTCAGCCGGCCCGTCGACCCCGACCTCGCGGTGTTCGCGGCCTACTGGGAGCGCGGGGTGGCCTGCAACCCGGCCGCGATCGCCGCGAAGCTCGCCGAACTCGCCCCGCACATCCATCCCGTGTGGGTGGTCGCCAAGGACAACGCCGCCCTGCTGCCGCCCGGCACGGACCACGTGGTCCCCGGCACCCGCCGCTACTGGGAGACGCTGGCCACCGCCAAGTACCTCGTCAACAACGTCAACTTCCCCAACGCGGTGGTCAAACGCCCCGACGCGATCCATCTGCAGACCCACCACGGCACCCCGCTCAAGCGGATGGGCCTGGACCAGATGGACCACCCGGCCGCCGCCAAGGGCCTGGACTTCGCCGCGCTGCTGGCCCGTATCGACAAGTGGGACTACAGCGTCAGCGCCAACAGCCACTCCACCCGCATGTGGGAACGCGCCTACCCGGCCCGCTACACCTCCCTGGACCACGGCTACCCGCGCAACGACGTCTTCTACACGGCCGGCGCCGCCGAGGTCCGGGCCGCCCGCGAGCGCCTCGGCATCGCCCCCGGCCGACGGGCCGTGCTGTACGCCCCCACGCACCGCGACTACGAGGCCGGGTTCACCCCCCGCCTCGACCTCGCCGCCCTCGCCGACCGGCTCGGCGAGGACACCGTCCTGCTGGTCCGCGCCCACTACTTCTACGGCGGCGCCGCCTCCCCGCTGACCGGCCTGCGCCGCACCGGCCGGATCATCGACGTCTCCTCCTACGACCCCGTCGAGGAGCTGTGCCTGGCCGCCGACGCACTGGTCACGGACTACTCGTCGATCATGTTCGACTACGCCAACCTCGACCGCCCGATCATCGTCTACGCCGACGACTGGGAGACGTACCGCACCACCCGCGGCGTCTACTTCGACCTGATGACCGAACACCCCGGCCAGGTCGCCCGCACCCAGGAGGAGCTGACGGAGATCCTCACCTCCGGCGCCTGGCGCAACGAGAGCGCCGCCAAGGCACGGGCCGCGTTCCGGCGCCGGTTCTGCGAGTACGACGACGGACGCGCGGCCGAACGGGTCGTACGGCGGGTGTTCCTGGGCGAGCCGGAGGACGCGCTGCCCCCGGTGCTCCCGATCGAGGACCGCACCCCCGCCCCGACGCCCGAGGAGGCCACGGCATGACCACCCCCGACGTGACCGTCACCGTCATCGTCTACAACGACGCGGCGCGGCTGCCCCGGGCGGTGGCCTCGCTGCGCGCGCAGACGCACTCCAACATCGAGATCGTCATCAGTGACGACCACTCCACCGACGACACGCCGTCGGTGGCACGGGCGCTGGCCGCCCAGGATCACCGCATCCACTACCTGCGGCTGCCGGAGAACAGCGGCGGCTGCAGCGCCCCGCGCAACCGGGCCATCGAGATCGCACGCGCGCCGTACCTGATGTTCCTCGACAGCGACGACGAACTGCCGCCGAACGCGGTTGAGTTGCTGCTCGCCGCGCACCGCGAGCGCGAAGTGGACTTCGCGATGGGCGCGGTGCGGCGGGTACGGGTGGACAGCGGGCGCCGCTCGACGTGGATGCCGCACCTGGTGTCCGAGCGCCGCACGCTGGACGGCATCGAGGCCGACCCCCGGCTGCTGTTCGAGCACCTGTCCACCAGCAAGATGTACGCGCGCGCGTTCCTGGACCGCCACCAGCTGCGGTTCCCCGAGGGCATCCACTACGAGGACCAGCTGTTCTCGGCGCAGGCGTACTGCCTGGCCAGGGCGTTCACGGTCATCCCGGACCCGGTGTACGTCTGGTACATCGAGCCGTTCGCCGCGGCCGCCTCGGCGTCCATCTCCAACCAGCGGCACAAGATCTCCAACGTGCGCGACCGGGTGCACGTGCAGCGGCTGATCGACGACTTCCTGGTGGGGAGCGGGCACGGCGCGCTCCGGGAGGACAAGGACTTCAAGTTCCTCAAGCACGACTTCCGGATGTACGCCGGTGACCTGCCGTTCCGGGACGCGGAGTGGCTGGAGTCGTTCGCCGAGATCATGAACCCGTACCTGGAGACGCTGTCGCCGGGCGCGTACGAGCGGCTGCCGCGTCCCGAGCGGGTCGTGCTCCGGCTCCTCCGCGACGGCCGGCTGGACGAGGTCCGGCAGGCGGCGCGGGGGCTCGGGCACGGGGTCGCGCCGAGGCAGGTCACCACCGACACGGACGGCACGCCGTACTGGGGCGACCGGGTACCCGACTCCGAGCCGGCCCGCCGCGAACTCGACCTGACCGACCTGGAGCTGGACACCCGGCCGTTCCCGAGCGCGCAGTTCCGGCACGAGATCACCGAGCTGACGCCGGGTCCCGGGCCCCGCCTCACGCTCGCGGTCCGCACCTACGACCCCGGCCTGCGGCTGCCGGTCGGGCCGCAGCGGGCCGCACTGCTGCTGACACCGGCCCGGCGCCGGATGACCGTGCCATTCCGGCTGGACCCGGTGCGGCCCGGGGTGTTCGAGGGGCGGGTCGTGGTGGACCTCGCGGCGGCGTCGCTGCCGTTGCAGGGCTTCGAGGGCATCCGGCACCCGCTGCTCCGTCTCCAGCAGCAGGGCCTGTCCCACTCCGGTCTCCTGCTGGCCCCCCTGGACTTCCCGCGCACCACCGCCCGCGTCGACAACCACGCCGTCACGGTCGAACCCGAGTCCCGCAACCCCGGCCGCCTCCAGCTCCGCTGGCGCCCGGTCGGCATGACGGCGCGCGTGATCCGGCCGACGGTACGAAAACTGGCCGTACCGCGCGTCCGGAGGGCCGCGCAACTCATCTCCAGCGCGATGCGCTAGCGCTGGGCTTCAGCCGGGGCGGCTCCAGACCGGGTGCGCCCGCCTGCGGGCCGCCCTCGGCTGATCGCGCAGTTCCCCGCGCCCCTGGGGCGAGCTGCCCTGCACCGGCCTGCATCGGCGCCGGCCGGCTGAGGCCGCTCTCTGCGTACGGGCCACCCGTGGTTCCTCGCGCAGTTCCCCGCGCCCCTGGGTTGGCTGTCCTGCCGTGGGCTGCATCGGGGCCGCCCGCCCGAGGCCTTCCGCTACGTTCAGGCCGCCTGTGGCTGATCGCGCAGTTCCCCGCGCCCCTTCGGGGCACTCCCCGCCCGCGGCAGGCCCTCCCCCGCCTCAGCCGCGGGCAGGCGGGCCGCAGGGCGGCACGGGTGGGCGCGGGGTGACCTCGCGGTGCCGGGTTAGGGAAGCACCCTGTAGAGGACCTGGTTGGCCGGGCCGGACGTTACCTTCTTCAGCCAGGGCTGGGCTGCGGACCGTCCGGCAACCACCCAGTGGACGTCGTACCGCCGGAGGATGTCGCGGCGCGCGGCGGCCGGGGTCTTCGCGTCGAAGTAGCTGCGTACCGCTGTGTCCCGCGCGGGCTCGTCCGGGAGGAAGATGTCGGGGTAGCCGGGGGCGACCGTGTACGGGCCGTACGCCGGGATCTGCCGGGACGGGTAGGTCGTCGCCATGACGACGTCCCCGTACTTCACCCACGGGGTGATCCAGTGGTAGCCCACCCACGGCGTGTGGTACTTCGACGCGACCACGGACGGCAGCGCACCCCGGTGCACCACGTACCCCACCGTCCCCACCTGCGTCCACGCCCCCACAGCCAGCGCAGCGCCCAGCACGCACGCCCACGCCACCCGCACGGACCGCGCCCCCGCCGCCGCCACCTCCAGCGCCGCCGCGAGCTGCGCCGGGATCAGCGCGGCCGGCAGGGCGCGGCCCCACGAGTAGTGCCCCGACAGCCCGCCCGCCGCGAACATCAGCGCCCCGAGGACGAAGAAGAGGGCAAGTGGGTCCCAGCGGTCCCTGCGCCAGCGGAGCGCCAGCGCCGCGACTCCCAGCAGGACCAGGCCGAACCGTCCGGCGAGGTTGTCGTACAGCGGCCGGTGGATCGCCTCCAGGTCCGCGCCCGCCGAGAACAGCGAGAAGAAGTCGTAGTACGGCCACAGCCACAGCACCGCCAGCCCGAGCACGAGCGCGGCACCGAGTCGCAGCAGCACCGCCCGCCCGGGACGGGCGGCGACCACTGTCGCCAGCGCACCGAGCGAGGCCACCACCCCGGTGAACTGGTGGCTCAGCAGGATCAGCGACCAGAGGACCCCCAGGCCGAGCCAGACGCCCCAGCCGGCACCGTCCCGCACCGCGCGGGTCAGCCATGCCCAGAAGTGGAAGGAGAGCCCGAGCGCGAACACGCTCGGGTACGCCACCGTCAGCGCCAGGGAGTTGAGGCCGACGAAGCCGCTCCAATTGAAGAGCGTGGTGCCCCACAGGAAGAGCAGGCTGAGCAGGGCCACGGCGGGCGCGGCCCGATGGGCGCTGAGCGTACGGACGTACCGCCAGACGCCCGTGGCGAACAGCCCGAGCCCGACGACCGCGGCGATCCGCAGCACGACGAACACCGACAGCCCGCTCAGCTTGGCGACACAGCCCAGCAGCAGCATCCACGGCGAGTAGTACGGGCTCGGCGTGTCCGCGTCGACCAGCGGATTGCCGGGGTGCAGCAGGCTGTGCCGCAGGCGTTGCACGGTGGCCGCATGCATACCGAGGTCGCCCGCCCAGGGCAGCCGGACGATCACCAGCAGCATCAGGACGAGGACGGCACCGGCGGCGATCTGCGCCAGCACCCGGCCGGCGGTGGCCACCCCCGGCGGCGTGGCACGCGTCCCGCGGTCCCGGGACGACGGCCGGCCGGCTCTCGATGAGGTCGCAGTCACATCGCCGACCCTAGCCGAAACGTACCGATTAGCAGGAAACGGTAAATTCAAAGATCGCTTTTCTCTAGACGGCGGCAAGAAGGCGCCCCGGGCCGTCCGACCCGGGGCGCCTTCAGTGCCGTCGTCGCTTCAGCCTCACGAATGCGTGCGCAGCAGCGTCCGCATCGTGCGCATCGCCACCGACAGGTTGGCGAGGTCGAAGGAGTCCGAGCCGCGGATCTCCTCCAGGGTGGTGCGCGCGCGGGCCAGGATGGGCGCGTTCTTCCGCTCCCAGTCCTCGAACCGCTCATGGGGCGTCGACGTGCCGTTGCCGACGGCGAGGACGTCCGCGGTGAGCGCCGCGTGGGCCGCGTACAGGTCCTCGCGGATGGAGGCGCGGGCCATCGACTGCCAGCGGTCGTTACGGGGCAGCTCGATGATGCGGTCCATCAGCTGGCTGATGCTGAGCCGGTCGGCGAGGTCGTAGTACACCTCGGCCACGTCCAGCGGCTCCTTGCCCATGCGGTCGGCCACCGAGACGATGTCGAGCGCCGGGAAGGCGGAGGAGAAGCCGGCCACGCGGGTGGCGAGTTCCTCCGGGACACCGGCGGCGGACAGCTCGTCGTACACGTGCTGGTACCACTCCAGGTCCGCGCCGCGCAGCAGCTTCGGCAGCTGCTGCCAGACGTGCTCGACCCGCTCGGCGAAGAACTCGACCGTCTCGGCGAGCTGTACCGGCTGCGGCCGGTTGTTGAGCAGCCAGCGGGTGCCACGCTCGACCAGGCGGCGGGAGTGCAGCCGGATGCGGGTCTGGACGGCGGCCTCGACCTGGTTGTCGAGCGCCTCGACCGCGTCCCACACGGGTGCCGAACAGAAGATCGCGCGGGCCGCGGTCTGCGCGCGGACGATCTCCTCCAGCGATGCACCGGTCTCCTCGCGCAGGCGGTGCAGATACGTCGTACCGCCCGTGTTGACCGTGTCGTTGACCAGCACGGTCGTGGTGATCTCGCGGTGCAGCGGGTGGCTGTGGATGCGGTCGGTGAACTTCTCGCGCAGGGCGGTCGGGAAGTACGTGTGCAGCAGGCCGCGCAGGTACGGGTCGTCGGGCAGCGTGGTGTGCAGCAGCTCCTCGGCGACCGTGATCTTCGTGTACGCCAGCAGGACGGCCGTCTCCGGGCCGGTCAGTCCCTGGCCCTGGTTCAGGCGTTCGCGGATCTGGCGGTCGGTCGGCAGGAACTCCAGCGCCCGGTCCAGGTGGCCCTCGCGGACCAGATGACGGATGAAGCGCTGCTGCGCGTGCATCATGTCGTTGGACTGGGCGAGCGCGTTGGCGATCGCGGTGTTCTGCGCGTAGTTGTTGCGCAGGACCAGGGCGCCGACCTCGTCGGTCATCTCGGCGAGCAGCTTGTTGCGCTGCTTGACCGTCATGTCGCCGTCGGTGACCAGGCCGTTCAGCAGGATCTTGATGTTCACCTCGTGGTCGGAGGTGTCCACGCCGGCGCTGTTGTCGATGGCGTCGGTGTTGAGCCGGCCGCCGTGCAGGGCGAACTCGATCCGGCCGAGCTGGGTCAGGCCCAGGTTGCCGCCCTCGCCGACGACCTTGACCCGCAGGTTGTCGCCGTCGACGCGGATGGCGTCGTTGGCCTTGTCGCCGACGTCCGCGTGCGACTCGGTGGACGCCTTCACGTACGTGCCGATGCCGCCGTTCCACAGCAGGTCGACCGGCGCCTGGAGGATCGCCTTCATCAGGTCGGCCGGGGTCATCTTGGCGACCTTGTCCTCGATGCCGAGGGCCTCGCGGATGTGGCTGTTGAGCGGGATCGACTTGGCGCTGCGCGGGAAGATCCCGCCGCCCGCCGACAGCAGCTCGGTGTTGTAGTCGGCCCAGCTGGAGCGGGGCAGTTCGAACAGGCGGCGGCGCTCGGCGTAGGAGGTGGCCGCGTCCGGGACCGGGTCGATGACGATGTGCCGGTGGTCGAAGGCGGCGACCAGGCGGATGTGCTCGGAAAGCAGCATGCCGTTGCCGAACACGTCACCGGACATGTCGCCGATGCCGACAACCGTGAAGTCCTCGGTCTGCGTGTCCACGCCCAGCTCGCGGAAGTGCCGCTTGACGGACTCCCAGGCGCCTCGCGCGGTGATGCCCATGCCCTTGTGGTCGTAGCCGGCGCTGCCGCCGGAGGCGAAGGCGTCGCCGAGCCAGAAGTTGTACGACTGGGCAACCTCGTTGGCGATGTCGGAGAACGTCGCCGTGCCCTTGTCGGCCGCGACCACCAGGTAGGTGTCGTCCCCGTCGTGCCGCACCACGTCCTGGGGCGGGACGACCTCGCCCGCGACCATGTTGTCGGTGATGTCGAGCAGCGCCGAGATGAAGGTCTTGTAGCTGGCGATGCCCTCGGCGAGCCAGGCGTCCCGGTCCACGCTCGGGTCGGGGAGCTGCTTGGCGACGAAACCGCCCTTGGCTCCGACCGGCACGATGACGGTGTTCTTCACCATCTGCGCCTTGACCAGGCCGAGGATCTCCGTACGGAAGTCCTCACGGCGGTCGGACCAGCGCAGGCCACCGCGCGCGACCTTGCCGAAGCGCAGGTGCACGCCCTCGACGCGCGGCGAGTACACCCAGATCTCGTACGCCGGGCGGGGCGCCGGCAGGTCCGGGATGGCCTGCGGGTCGAACTTCATCGACACGTAGTCGTGCGGCTTGCCGCCCAGCGCCTCCTGGAAGAAGTTCGTGCGCAGGGTGGCCTTGATGACGGTCAGGAAGGAGCGCAGGATGCGGTCCTCGTCCAGGCTCGCGACCTGGTCCAGGGCGGCGTCCAGCTCCTCCAGGAGGGCGTCGATCAGCTCCAGGCCGGCGTTCTGCCGGTCCGGGGACATCCGCGCCTCGAACAGGGAGACGAGGAGCCGGGTGGTGTGGACGTTGTTGCGGAGGGTGTCCTCCATGTAGTCCTGGCTGAAGGTGGAGCCGGCCTGCCGCAGGTACTTCGCGTAGGCGCGCAGCACCATGGCCTGCCGCCAGGTCAGCCCGGCGCCCAGCACGAGGGCGTTGAAGCCGTCGTTCTCCGCGTGCCCGGTCCAGCTCGCGGCGAAGGCCTCCTGGAACCGCTCACGGCCGTCGTCGCCGAGGTAGTCGCCGTTGGTGCTGCCCTGCGCCTTGGGCATACGCAGGCCGAAGTCGTAGATCCAGGCGGTGGTGCGGTCCGTGCAGCGCAGCTCGTACGGCCGTTCGTCGACCACCTCGACGCCGAGGCGCTGGAGCACCGGGAGCACGGCGGTCAGCGAGACGGCCTCGCCCTTGCGGTAGATCTTGAAGCGGCGCTCGTCGGGGGCGGCGCCCACCGGCTCGTACAGGCTGAGCGCGAAGTCGTTGCCCGCCTCCCGGCTGAGCCGCTCCAGGTGGATCAGGTCGGCGACCGCCGCGCGCGGGCTGTGGTCCGCCTTGTAGCCCTCGGTGAAGGCGTTGTGGTAGCGGCGCAGCAGTTCGGCGGCGCGCTCCTCGCCCAGCTCGGCGTTGAGCGCCTCGGCGAACCCGTCGGCCCAGGAGCGGGCCGCCTCGACCAGGCGGGCCTCGATGCGCTCCCGGTCGGCGTCGGACAGCTCGGGCAGCTCGGTGCCCTGCGGGACGCGGATGACGAAGTGCAGCCGGGACAGGATCGACTCGGTGTTCCACGCGGTGAAGTCGACGCTGGTGCCGCCGAGCTCCTCCTTGAGGATGTCGATGATCCGCAGCCGGACGCCGGTGGTGTAGCGGTCGCGCGGGAGGTAGACCAGCGCGGAGTAGTAGCGGCCGTACTCGTCCTGGCGCAGGTAGAGCCGCAGCCGGCGGCGTTCCTGCAGGTAGAGGACGCTGGTGGCGATCGACTGCAGTTCGGCGGGCGGGGTCTGGAACAGCTCGTCGCGCGGGTAGGTCTCCAGGATCTGGAGCAGGTCGCGGCCGTCGTGGCTGTTGGGCGAGAAGCCGGCGCGGTCCAGGACCTCGTCGACCTTGCGGCGGATGACCGGCACGCGGCGGACGGATTCGGTGTAGGCGGCGGAGGAGAACAGGCCGAGGAAGCGGCGCTCGCCGACCACGTTGCCCTCGGCGTCGAACTTCTTGACGCCGATGTAGTCCAGGTAGGACGGCCGGTGCACGGTGGCCCTGCTGTTGGCCTTGGTCAGCACGAGCAGCTTGTGTTCGCGGGCCTTGGCGCGGGCGTCGGCCGGGAGCCGCTCGAAGGAGGGGCTGACCGGGTGCTGGTCGTCCTCGGAGTGGTGCGGGTCGGAGCGCAGGACGCCGAGGCCGGTGCCGGGCACGGCGGCGAGGGTGTCGTCCTCGCGCAGCTGGTACTCGCGGTAGCCGAGGAAGGTGAAGTGGTCGGACGACAGCCAGCGCAGCAGCTCGCAGGCCTCCTCGACCTCCGGCTCGGTCAGGTCGCCGGGCACGGGCTCGTTGCTGAGGCCCTCGGCCGTGCGGACCGCCGTGTCCCGCATCTTCTCCCAGTCCTCGACGGCCTCGCGGACGTCGGAGAGGACGCGCAGCAGGTCGGCGGTGATCTGCTTGAGGTCGGAGCGGTCGGTCTCCCGGTCGATCTCGACGTGGATCCAGGACTCGAAGTGCGCGTCGTGCGGAAGGTCACCGCTGGGCCGGTGGGGCAGGACCTCGATCAGCTTGCCGGTGACGTCGCGCCGCACCACGAACTGGGGGTGGATGACGACATGGATGCCGCGTCCCTGCCGGGTCAGCTCGTTGGTGACCGAGTCGACGAGGAAGGGCATGTCGTCGGTGACGACCTCGACGACGGTGTGGCTGCAGGTCCAGCCGTTCTCCTCGACCGTCGGGGTGTGGACCCGGACGTTGGCCGTGCCCTGGGGGCGGTTCTCGGCGAGCCGGTAGTGCGAGACCGCAGCGCCGAAGACGTCGACCGGGTCGCGGTCGGCGAGGTCCTCGGGTGCGGTGTGCAGGTAGTAGCGCTGGAGGAACGCGAGCACGGATTCGCCGTCCGGAATGTCCGGGGTGCCCTCGCTCGTCGTCCCAGTCGGTAGGTGCCCCCCGACCGGGCTGTTCTCAGCTACCCGGGCGGCCCGATCGAGCAGCTCGGCCTTGGCTTCGTCCAGCTTGGTCTGCATTGTCCTCTGACTCCTGTCGCGCGCCGTTGCGTGACGTAGAAGGAAGTACGGTCTCTTCCCCTCCGGAATGACGCCACGGCCCGGGATGTCCGGTCCGTTCAGACGCTATGCCGCGAGGTGTGAAGAGCGGGGGGTATTCGGCCATGATCGGCGTACCCACGGGATGTGACGCTGCGCTCGGCACCGTCGTGTCCTGGGGTGCCCTCGGCGTCCTGGGGGGCCTGCCGCCCCCGTCCCGCCCGCGAAGACCAGCGACCGCCGCCCGGCCACGGAGGTGTTCCGTGCGGCCCGGGCGCAGGGCAGGGACGACGGCGTCCCCGCGAGCTATCGCGCTGATCACGCCACAAGGCTATCGCTCCTCCCGGGGGGCCCGTCATGAGCCGTATGTGTACAAAACCGGGGGTAGAACTTTGACGTTCTGCACAGGGGCGAGAACGGGACAGGTGGCGTAAACAGCTCCACCCCATCAGGTACGTCCACGACCCTCGGACCGTTCACCGGGCCTTACGCGGCCGCCGCTCTCTCCGCCTCGGCGACAGCTTCGCGGAGCGTGTCCACCACGGGCACGCCGGCCGCCTCCAGGCTGGTCCTGCTGTGCGATCCGCCGGTGTACAGCACGGCCCGCGCGCCCACCTGCCGGGCCGCGACGGCGTCGTCCGCCGCGTCCCCGATCACCACGGTCCGGGCCGGGTCCACCACGCCGCCGAGGGCCGTCAGGTGCCGCACCATGTGCTCGGCCTTGCTCCCACCGGAGGGGCCGGTCCGCCCGTCCACCCGTATGAAGTGCCCCTCGATCCCGAAGCCACGCACCAGGGGCACCAGTTCCTCGTGCCCGTACATGCTCAGCAGCGACTGGCTGTGCCCGGCCGACCGCCAGCCCGCGAGCAGCTCGGCCGCCCCCTTGGTCAGCCCGCACCGCACCCGGTGCTCCGTGTAGTAACGGTGGAAGACGCCGTCCATCAGCTCCCACTCGGCGTCCGTCGGGAGCCGGCCCAGCAGCCGCTCGTAGAACTTCGGCACCGGGACGCAGTACAGCGCCCGGTACTGCTCCAGCGTGATCGCCGCGAGCCCCAGCTCGGCGAAGGCCGCGTTCGTCGCCCCGATGATCGCCTCATTGTCGTGGAACAGCGTCCCGTTCCAGTCCCACACAATGTGCGTCCCTGTGTGCATCCCCATGCCGAAAACCGTACCCGCCGCCACTGACAATCACGGCAGACGGTTCATCGGCGCAGGTCAGGCCATGCCCAGGCGAGGCTCAGGCGCTCCCCACCAGGTTCGGGACCTCCTGCGTGGCGTACCAGAGCAACTCGTGGTCCTCGGCCGCTTCCACCACGGACTGCGCGTCGCCGTCCCCGCCGTCGGCCGCTTGAAGCGCCCCCGCCGCCGCGGCCACGTCCGCCTCGGCGTCGCCGGCGTCGACGTGCACCGCGGCCGCCTTGCCCAGCGGCACGCTCACGTTCACCGTCACCTCGCCGGGCTCGGCCGCGTCCGGCCCCCGCTCCGGGTCCGGCGCGGCGGCGCCGTCGGGCACGTCGGCGGCGACCACGACCCGGCGCCGCGCCGCCCCGGCGTCCGCCGCGAGCAGCCGCAGGGAGGCCAGCGCGGCCCGGCCGAGCGCCGCGTACTCCAGTTCCTCGGTGTCCTCGGAGACGTACCACTCGCGCAGCGCGGGCGTGACGGCGTACGCCACGAACGGGCCCGTCCCCAGCCGGCCCGTCTGGTGCGCCTCGGCGAGACCGGGGAGGGTCAGGGGGACGTAGACGCGCATGGTTCGCCGCTCTTTCCTGGTCAGAGGCGTTCGCTGGATCCTCGGGGCCCAGCGGCTCGCGCGTCGCCCGGAGGGCCTTCAGGATACGTGCCGGGTGTCCCCTTTCGAGTCCCCACAGGTGCCGTCGGTGGCGTCCACCTCAGGCCGCGGATTCACCCGGCCCCGCCCGCCCGTCACGGGCCGCACCCCTCCTCGATTCACTCGGATAAGTGAACTTACCGGCCGCTCGACCGCCCCTTGGCCTTCCTTGCCCTGCCCGGTCCCGTCCCCGTACAAGATCCCCACCACGAGTTACCGCCCGGTACGACCCGAGCCGCCGAACGGGGACCCCCATGAACAAGGTCATGAGCCGCACCACCCACCCCCGCCCCCGCCACCGCCCCCCGACGCGTCACGACACCCGCCGCCCCACCACCGCGCCGCCCCGGAAGCCCCTCACCCGCGGGGTCCGTACGAGCCCGGAGCCGGCCCGTACGGCCCCTGCGGCCCCCGCGCCCCGCCAGCGCCCCACCGACCTCTTCGCCGACCGCCTGCTGGCCGTCCTGAGCGGCCGGCGCCCCGTCCACTGGATGCTGCGGCACACGGCAGGACGCGGCTACGACGACCTGGTCCGCCTGACCGAGCGCAGCCCCCTGCGCACCCGCGGCACCCACCCCGTCATCCACGACATCGGCTACTACGTCCCCCGCTCCGGCGCCCTCGAGGTCTTCGCCCGCATCGCCGCCGGCCCTCACCTACGCGCCCTCGCCTTCCGCCTGGAACAATCCCCCGACCTCCGCTGGCGCTGCACAGCGGTAGAAACCCGCTGACCACCAACCCGCACGCAGCTGCGGGCATGCGTGCCGCAAGGGGCGGCACGGGTGGGCGGTGGGGGTCCCCCCGATCGAGCGAGGCCCAGAGTGGGGGAGGCACCCCGCAGGCGCGGGCAAGTGAAACCCGCCCAGCACCAGCACCGCACACGCACCTGGGCCGGGCCCCCGTAAGGAGACCCGGCCCAGGACACGGCCAACGCGCCGCAGGCTACTTCTTGCGGCGCCGCCCACCCTTCGCCTGCTTCCGACGCTCAGCCCGAGTCAACCCGTCGGACTCCGACCGCACGGCGTCCTCGTCCGCGAGATCCCGCTCGACGATCCCGCCCTCCCCGTCCACGCTCGGCGCGGAGAAGTGCAGGTCCCGCCGCTGCGGAACGTCCAGCCCCTTGGCCCGGATCTCCGGCCGCGCGCCCGCCTGCGCGGGCACCGTGTCCTGGACACCCTCCGGCACCGGCTGGGCTTCCTCCACCGGGACCTCCTCGACCTGCTGCTCGACCTGGACCTCCAGGTTGAACAGGTAGCCGACGGACTCCTCCTTGATGCCCTCCATCATCGCGGTGAACATGTCGAAGCCCTCGCGCTGGTACTCGACCAGCGGGTCCTTCTGCGCCATGGCGCGCAGGCCGATGCCCTCCTGGAGGTAGTCCATCTCGTACAGGTGCTCGCGCCACTTACGGTCCAGCACCGACAGCACCACGCGCCGCTCCAGCTCACGCATGATCTCGGAGCCGAGCTGCGCCTCACGGGACTCGTACTGCTCGTGGATGTCGTCCTTGATGGACTCGGAGATGAACTCGGCGGTCAGACCGGCCCGGTCGCCGGCCGCGTCCTCCAGCTCCTCGACGGTGACCTTCACCGGGTAGAGCTGCTTGAACGCGCCCCAGAGCCGGTCCAGGTCCCAGTCCTCGGGGAAGCCCTCGGCGGTCTCGGCGCCGATGTAGGCGTCGATCGTGTCGTCCATGAAGTGCTGCACCTGCTCGTGCAGGTCCTCGCCCTCCAGGACGCGCCGGCGCTCGCCGTAGATGACCTCGCGCTGCCGGTTGAGCACCTCGTCGTACTTCAGGACGTTCTTACGCGTCTCGAAGTTCTGCTGCTCGACCTGGGACTGCGCGGACGCGATCGCGCGCGTGACCATCTTGTTCTCGATCGGCACGTCGTCCGGCACGTTCGCCATGGACATCACGCGCTCGACCATCTGGGCCTTGAACAGCCGCATGAGGTCGTCGCCGAGGGAGAGGTAGAAGCGGGACTCGCCGGGGTCGCCCTGACGGCCGGAACGGCCGCGCAGCTGGTTGTCGATACGGCGCGACTCGTGCCGCTCGGTGCCCAGCACGTACAGGCCGCCGGCCTCCTCGACCTCTTCCTTCTCCGCCTTCACGGCCTGCTCGGCCTTCTCCAGGGCGGCGGGCAGGGCGGCGGACCACTCCTCGATGTGCTCCTCGGGGTCGATGCCGCGCTGGCGCAGCTCCGCCTCGGCGAGGTCCTCGGGGTTGCCGCCGAGCTTGATGTCGGTACCGCGGCCGGCCATGTTGGTGGCCACCGTGACGGCGCCCTTGCGGCCGGCCTGGGCGACGATCGACGCCTCACGCTCGTGGTGCTTGGCGTTCAGCACCTCGTGCTGGATGCCGCGCTTGCTGAGCTGCTGGGACAGGTACTCCGACTTCTCGACGGACGTCGTGCCGACGAGGATCGGCTGGCCGATCTCGTGCTTCTCGGCGATGTCGTCGACGACCGCCTCGAACTTGGCCACCTCGGTGCGGTAGATCAGGTCCGGCTGGTCCTTGCGGACCATGGGCCGGTTGGTGGGGATCGGGACCACGCCGAGCTTGTAGATCTGGTGGAACTCGGCGGCCTCGGTCATCGCCGTACCGGTCATGCCGGAGAGCTTGTTGTAGAGGCGGAAGAAGTTCTGCAGGGTGATCGTGGCGAGCGTCTGGTTCTCGTCCTTGATGTCCACCCCTTCCTTCGCCTCGATCGCCTGGTGCATGCCCTCGTTGTAGCGGCGGCCGGCGAGGATACGGCCGGTGTGCTCGTCGACGATCATGACTTCGCCGTCGAGGACGACGTAGTCCTTGTCGTTCTTGAAGAGTTCCTTCGCCTTGATGGCGTTGTTCAGGTAGCCCACGAGCGGGGTGTTCACCGACTCGTACAGGTTGTCGATGCCCAGCCAGTCCTCGACCTTGGTGACACCGGACTCGTGGATCGCGACCGTGCGCTTCTTCTCGTCGACGTCGTAGTCGCCGGTCTCCTCGACGCCCTTGAGCGGGTTGCCCGCCTCGCCGCGCTTGAGGCGCAGGACCAGCTTGGCGAAGTCGCCGTACCACTTGGTGGCCTGGTCGGCGGGGCCGGAGATGATCAGCGGCGTACGGGCCTCGTCGACGAGGATGGAGTCGACCTCGTCGACGATGGCGAAGTTGTGGCCCCGCTGGACCAGCTCGTCCTGCGACCACGCCATGTTGTCGCGCAGGTAGTCGAAGCCGAACTCGTTGTTCGTGCCGTAGGTGATGTCGCAGTTGTACTGCTCGCGCCGCTCGGCCGGGGTCATGTTGGCGAGGATGCAGCCGACGGTCAGGCCCAGGAACTTGTGGACGCGGCCCATCATCTCGGAGTCGCGCTCGGCCAGGTAGTCGTTGACCGTGATGAGGTGGACGCCGTCGCCGGAGAGCGCGTTCAGGTACGCGGGCAGGGTGCCGACGAGGGTCTTGCCCTCACCGGTCTTCATCTCGGCCACGTAGCCGAGGTGGAGGGCGGCACCGCCCATCATCTGCACGTCGTAGTGGCGCTGGCCGAGGACACGCTTGGCGGCCTCGCGGACCGTGGCGAACGCCTCCGGGAGGAGGTCGTCCAGGGTCTCCCCATCGGCGTACCGCTGCTTGTACTCCTCGGTGAGGGCACGCAGCTCGGCGTCGGAGAGGCCGACGAAGTCCTCTTCGACGGAGTTGACCTGGTCCGCGATGCGGTGCAGCTTGCGCAGGATCTTGCCTTCGCCTGCACGCATGATCTTCGAGAGGACGGACACGGGGGCTGGTCTCCTTGCCGGTCGGGCCTGGGACGGTCGGTTTTCCATTGGACATACTGAGCGACGGCCATCGTATGCGAGGACCCGGCCGTGCCGGGAGGCCTGGCGGCCCGACGGCTGCTTCACTCTGGACAACGGACGGGAAGCGCGGATGGTGCCGCACCGGCGCGGGGATTTACGCGAATTGTGATCACCTCCTCACACTGGGCGAAAAGTGATGGCGTACGGGGGTCCGGCCGAGCAGAATCGGGCGATGGAACCCGTGACGCTCACCACCGACCGTCTCGTGCTGCGCGCGGTCGGCCCGGCGGACACCGACGCGGTGTTCGCGGCCGCGCAGGACCCCGACATCCAGCGCTGGACCACGATCCCCTCGCCCTACCTGCCCGAGCACGCGCGGAGCTTCACGGAGCAGATGGTGCCCGACGGCTGGGCGGAGTCCTCGATGTTCACCTTCGGCGTGTTCCTCCCGCGCGGGGAACTCGCCGGCATGCTCGCACTCACGATGCGCTCCCTGGGGATGGCCGAGATCGGCTTCTGGGCCACGAAGGAGCACCGGGGCCGCGGCTACGTCACCGAGGCCGCCCTCACCGCCTCCCGCTGGGCGTTCACCGCGATGTCCGTCGACCGGGTGGAATGGCGCGCAGAGGTCGGCAACCACGCCTCCCGCGCGGTCGCCGAGCGGGCCGGCTTCACCGTCGAGGGCACCCTGCGCTCCGCCATCAACAACAAGGGCGTACGACGGGACTGCTGGGTGGGCTCCCTGCTCCCCTCAGACCTGGGCCTGCCCTCGGCCGCCCCCTACCTCCCCGCGCGCGGGGAGCCGTGATCGTGCGGAACCGCAGGTCGTGCCCCGCTGTCAGTGGCACGCTCTATCGTCCGGTGTCATGACGACCCTTCCGCGCCCCGAACTCGCCCTCTCCGCGGACGAAGCCCGGCGGATCGCCCTGCGGGCCCAGGGCCTGCTGGGCGCGCCCGACCGCAGGGCCGGTGTCCGCGGCGTCCTGCGGCACCTCGGCGCGGTCCAGCTCGACACCATCTCGGTGCTCGCCCGCAGTCACGAGCTGGTGCCGTACGCCCGTCTCGGCGCGGTCGGCCGCAAGACCGTCGAGTCCGCCTACTGGAAGGACGCGCACGCCTTCGAGTACTGGTCGCACGCCGCCTGCCTGCTGCCCGTCGAGGAGTGGCCGCACTTCGCCTTCCGCCGCCGCGCCTACCGCGACCGCCCGCACTGGAACCACCAGCTCCCCGAAGGAGCCTACGAGCAGGTCATCAAGCAACTGCGCACGGAAGGTCCGCTCACCGCGACCGAGTTGGGCGGCGCGAAGAGGACCAGCGACTGGTGGGACTGGTCCGGCGCCAAGGTCGCCGTGGAGCGCGCGTTGATGTACGGCGAGGTGGTGTGCGTGGAGCGCCGCGGCTGGAAGCGGGTGTACGACCTGGCCGAGCGCGCGATCCCGGGCAGGCTGCTGCACGACGAGCTGGACGACGCCGAGTGCGTGCGCCGGCTGGTCCGGCTGGCCGGCGAGTCCCTCGGCGTCGGCACGCGCGCGGACATCGCCGACTACCACCGGCTGAAGGCCGAGCAGGTCGACGCGGTGATCGCCGACTCGGGTCTGGTCCCGGTGACGGTGGAGGGCTGGGGCAAGCCCGCGTGGGCCGACCCGGTGGCCGTGGCGACACCGCCGCGCGGCCGGCACCGCACCACCCTGCTGTCCCCGTTCGACTCGCTGATCTGGGACCGGGCACGCACCGGGCGGATCTTCGGCTTCACCCACCGCCTGGAGGCGTACGTCCCCAAGCCCAAGCGCGTGTACGGCTATTTCGCGATGCCGGTGCTGGCGGGCGGGCGTCTGGTCGGGCGGGTCGATCCGGCGCGGGAGGGCGACACGCTGGTGGCCAGGCAGGTCGCCCTGGAGGGACCGAAGGCGGTCCCCGCCGTGGCGAGCGCGCTGGTCCAGGCGGCGAGCTGGGTGGGCGTCATGGACATCCGGGTGGAGCGGGTCGACTCACCGGAGCTGCGCGACGCTCTCGTCCGGGAAGTGCCCCGGGCGGTGGTCGCCGCGCTGCGCTGAGCGGGCTCAGCGGATCTCCAGGATCTTCTCGCGCATCGCGTAGACGACCGCCTCCATCCGGGAGTGCAGCTGCAGCTTCTCCAGGATGTTGCGGACGTGGTTCTTCACCGTGTTCTCGGAGATGAACAGTTCCTTGGCGATGTCCCGGTTGTTCATCCCCGTGGCGACGAGCTTGAGGACCTCCAGCTCACGGTCGGTCAGCCGCGGCGCGGGCACCAGCCGCCGCTCGTCGGTGCGCTGGATCATCGACTTGAACTCGGTGAGGAGCTTGGACGCCATGGACGGGCTGATCTGCGACTGCCCGTCGGCCACCGCGCGAATGGCCGTGGCCACCTCGTCGGTCGAGATCTCCTTCAGGAGGTATCCGGTCGCGCCCGCCTTGATCGCCTCGTAGAGGTCGGCCTCCTCGTCGCTGATCGTCAGCATGATGATCTTCGCGCTGGGGGCGACCTCCTTGATGGAGGTGCAGGCCTCGATCCCGCCGCGCCGGGGCATCCGTACGTCCATCAGCACGATGTCGGGCAGCAGGTCGGCGGCCTTGTCCACGGCCTCGGCGCCGTCGCCGGCCTCACCGACGACCTGGATGTCCTCCTCGGCGGCGAGCACGATCTCCAGCCCACGGCGGAACAGGGCGTGGTCGTCGACGACGAGGACCCTGATCGGCTCCTCGCGCGGAGCGCCGGCGTCGGAGCCCATGCCGATGACACCGTCGTCGGTGTCCGCGTCCCGCATCGGTCCGAAGGTGTCCGCCATCGTTCCTCCCCCTGAAGGCTGTGGCCTGTGGTCCTGTGCCATCGCCAACCCAAGGCAGCGGCCCACCGGTTGGGCCGGTCCGGCCATGATTTCATGCCGGGGCCGTCCCGGAGTGACGCACGGGGCGCGAAGTGGTCGCACACCGGTGCCCCTGGGGGCGCACACAGCGCGCTCCAGGGGCACCGGTTCCGCTTCGGCCCGGCCGGTCAGCCGCCGAGCGTGCCACCCGCCGCGGGGGGCTGCGCCTCGGCGACCATCGGGTCGGTGCTGAGGTGGATGACGCCGTAGTCGTAGGCGTGCCGCCGGTAGACGACACTCGGTTCCTTGGTCTCGGAGTCGACGAACAAGTAGAAGTCGTGGCCGACCAGTTCCATCTCGTAGAGCGCCTGGTCGAGGCTCATCGGAGAGGCGACGTGGGTCTTCTCGCGGACGACGAGGGGGCCTTCGCCCTTGACCTCCAGCGAGCCGATCTTCTTGGTCGGCACCCCGTCCGTCTCCTCGTCCTGGACGGGCAGGCCGTTCCCGCTGAGCGTCGCCGCGCCCGGGACGTGGTCGGGGACCTCGGCCGCCGAGATCCGGCGCGCGCCGCGGCGCGAGAAACGCTTGTCGTGCTGCTTGCGCAGCCGGGCACCGAGCTTCTCCGCCGCCAGGTCGAGTGCCGCGTACGGATCGCTGGCGGCCGCCTCCGCGCGGATCACCGGACCGCGGGAGCGGAGGGTGATCTCCACTCGGTCACAGCGGTCGGCCTGGCGGGGGTTGGGCTCCTTGGACACCTCGACGTCGAGGCTGATCACCTTGCCATCGAGCTTCTGGATCTTCTCCAGATTCAGCTTCTCGGCCACGTGCTTGCGGAACCGCTCGGGCACCTCGGTCTTGCGGCCCTTGACGACGATGTCCACGCAGAACTCCGTTCCCGGATCGCTCCGCTCGGCGGCGGAGCATCTCCCTTTCGCACCAGGTTCCGGTCAGGTCCGGAACCTCGGACTCGGTGACTTCCACCTCCTCCTCCCCCGTGGGCAAGATCTCCACCCCACCGTCGCGGGTGATTGGCGAAACCCACGGCGTGGCATTCGGATATGAGAGGTGGTGGCCTGCGCCTTTCCTCACAACCGAACATATCTCGCCCGGACGGATGTCGTCACCCTCTACCGGCGCGTACCTCCATTCAGGTGAATTACCCCTCTCACTACCTGCAACGATGCACGTTCACAGTCAGTTCCTGTTTATTTGGAAAGAATCCACGGGAGCGGCGACCACGGCCGCGCGCGGCCTCGGCACGGCGGGGTTCGCCGCCGTCAATTCAGCTGCACTGTGCACCCAGTTACCGTGCTCCCGAGGTTCCCCTTCCCGTCGTTTCCCCCTACCTTCCCGAGTTGCGCGCTCGTACACGACCGTTTCCCCGCCGCCGTGCCCACCTGCCGGCTCACGCAGGGCGCGTGCGGCTTCCGCGAGGGTGGCGCCGGTCGTCAGCAGGTCGTCGACGAGCACGGCGCGACCCGTGCCGAGCAGCCGGGCACCGCCCGCCGTCACCTCCAGCGCGCCCGCGAGGTTCGCCAGGCGGTGCCGCGAGTCGAGCCCCGCCTGGTCGGCCACGGCCCGCCGCTGCCGCAGCACCGCGGCCACCCGGGCGGGGGTGCCGGTGCGCCGCAGTTCACCGGCCGCGGCGAGCGCCAGCCGGCGCACCGGATCGTGCCCGCGCGCCCGCACGGCCCACCGGGCGGAGGGCACGGGGACGAGCAGCACGGGCCCGGCGCTGTGTCCCGGAGGCGACGGACTCCACGCGGGCCCGGCGCCCCCGCTGGGCCCGGCGTCCCCGGCGGGGCCGTCCGCGCGGAGTCCGGCCCGCACCGCGCCCGCCAGAGCCGCGCCCAGAGCCCCCGCGAGCGCCAGCGCACCGCGCTCCTTGTGCGCGAGGAGGACCGCCCGCACCGCGTCGCCGTACGGAGCCGCCGCGTGCACCACCGGCAGTCCCGCCGGCTCGGGTACCGGCCGGACCCGCCGCGCCCCGGCGCCGGAGAGCGCGACACGGCACTTTGGGCAGAGCACCGTACGAGGTGCCCCGCAGCCGCCGCACTCGGCCGGAAGCACCAGGTCGGCGAAGTCCTGCCACCACCCCCGCATGGCCACCACTGTGCCAAGGCCCCGGACGCCGGACCAGCCCTGTGGACAACGGCCTGTGGACCAACAGTCGCGGCCGGTATCAGCGCTCACCCCTGCGAGTGACGGCCCTGCGCGGACAGCCCCGGCACAGCTGACCAGGCCCTGGCCGGGAACCGGCGGAAAGGCCTCGTCAGCCCGGGTAGACGGGCCCGGTGCCGGCCTTGTCCACCTTCTGCCACTGCGCACCGGACGGCAGCCGCACGATCCCGTCCTCCGAGGAGTAGGCCACCAGAGGCACCCGCTCGTCCTCGGACGCGGCGATCGACTTGGCACCCGGCAGCGCGGCGGGCGCCGGGCCGTCCAGCGTGGAGCCGTCGACCTGGACGTACCGCATCTGCTGCACGCCACCCTGCTCGCTGCCCACCACGACGAGCCGGCTGTCCCCGGCCCAGGACATGGCCGTGACCTCTTCCAGGTCGGGGGTGGCGGAGCGCAGCCCGAGGACCGAGACCGCGGGCCCGGACGTGGACCTGTCCGCCCGTTCGATCCGACCGATGAGCAGGGACTGCTTGCCGTCCTTCTCCACGACCAGCGCGATCCGCACCCCGTCGGCGGCCACCCGCACGTCCCGGATCCGCCCGTCCAGCTCCGGCACGGCGACCTTCACCGGCCTGCCTCCGCCCTGCGCCAGCACGTACAGCCCGCTGTGGGCGGGGTCGCGGTCTGCCACCCACAGGTCGCCCCGTGCGTCCCAGCTGGGCTTGGTCAGCCGGTCGTCCGGGTCCGGTCCCTGGCTGGTGACGACGGGGTCGCCGAGCGAACCGCCGGCCGCCAGCGAGGTCACGTACAGCGTGCGGCCGTCGGCGCCGACCCCCGCGGCCGTGTGCTCGTCCCGCGAGACCGCGACCGACCGCAGCGCCTTGCCGCCCTCGCCCAGCGCGCCCGGCACCGCCGTACCGCTGGTGCCGGTGGATCCGGTCGCCATGCGCACGAGACGGTGCCGGCTGTCCAGGAAGTAGAGGTACTCGGGGCGCTTGGCCGAGCCTCGCCAGGCGAGGTCCTCTGCCCGCTGCTCGGTGAGGTCGCACAGCGGGCGGTCGCCGGGCCCCCGCAGCGCGATCGAGTCCAGCGTCGGGGTCAGGTTCCGCAGGGTGAACAGCAACTGGGTGGCCATCTCGGCGCACTTGGCCTGACCGACCCGGGCGGCCTTGTCGTTCACCGGCACCGTCAGCTTGTTCTGGTCGTCCGGTGCCAGCCCCGACACATCGGCCTGCAGGGCCGAATCGGACGGGAAGCTCGTCCTGACCACCTGTCCGAGCCAGCGCGTCGGACCCTTCAGCAGCGAACGGACCATCTGGGTCATGGGGTCCACCCGGCTGCGGATGAAGACCGGGTCGGCGACGGCCACCGGCTGCGCGGTCGCCCCGACCGTCGTGTTCGAGGCGAAGTAGTACTTGTCGACGGACATGTAGTTGCGCTGGAAGTCCGACTTGGCCATGACGACACCCTGCGGCAGCGCGTCGATGCGCCACTGCTTGGTCTTGGCGTCCCGCGAGAGGTGCACCTTCTTGTCGTACGGTCCGGCGGCGGGCGTGTACGCCTGCTGCGCGTCCAGCGTGGCGACCCGGCTGCCCGACAGCACGTACGTGACGCTGTCGGGGTCCTTCTCGGGTTCCTCGCGGCCGCCCGTCGTACGCGCGGTCATGATGCTCGGCCCGTTGGCGAGCACGGTCGCCGACCGCTCGGGCTGCCAGGCGTGCGCGGCGTCGGCGGTCAGGTACTTGCGTGCCGTGTCGTAGTTCGGGTCGTCGCTGGTCAGCGCCTCCAGGAAGCCCTGCACGATTTCCGTGGCGCCGGCGCCGTCCTGCGGCGGCATGGCGAAGACCCGGACCTGGGTGTCCTGTCGCGGTGTGGACTCCACGTTCCGCAGGTCCCCGCTGTCGGGCATCGAAGCGCACCCGGCCAGCAGGACGGCCCCACAGGCGGCGTACGCCACCGCGCGCCCCGGCCGGCGCCGGGCGCCCCCCTCGCGGTCAGCGCCCACGAAATGCCTCCCCTGGCTCGGTCGAGTTCTCCGGTCCGGCGGCCGGGTGCGGTCGGTCCGTGCCGTTCTCGCGCGCGGGAGTGGCGGCGGGCCGGGGGTCCGGGCGCGGGGCGCTGCCGTCCGGCCGGGACACCACGCGCGCGTTGCCGTTGCCGGGCAGCGCCGTCGGGTCGGCGGCAGGGGTGCCGGCGGACAGCCGCGGGGCGCGCGGCGGCAGCGGCTGCGCCGGGCCCACGGCCGGCTGCACCGGTACGGTGGCCCGCTTGTCGCCGCCCCCACGGGGCAGTCCCGCGTCGTCGAGGCCCCGGTTGCGGCGCGAATCCTTAGGTTCCAGCGGTATCGGCGAGCCCCGCAGCGGCTCGTCCGCGGTCCTGGGCAGCGTCAGCCGGAACTGCGAGCCGCCGCCCGGTTCGCCCCAGGCCTGCAGCCAGCCGCCGTGCAGCCGGGCGTCCTCCAGAGCGATCGACAGGCCCAGGCCGGTTCCACCGGTGGTACGCGCGCGTGCCGGGTCGGCCCGCCAGAACCGGCTGAAGACGCGGGTGGCCTCGCCGGGCTTGAGTCCGACGCCGTAGTCGCGCACCGCGATGGCGACGGCGCCGCCCGCGGCGGCCAGTTTCACGACGACGTCCTTGCCGTCGCCATGCTCGACGGCGTTGACGACGAGGTTGCGCAGCACGCGCTCGACGCGCCGGGCGTCGGCCTCGGCGACGACCGGCTGCTGGTCGCCGAGGACGCGTATGCGTGTGCCCTTGCGTTCGGCGAGCGGCTCGGCGCCGCCGACGACGCGTCGGACGACCTCCCGCAGGTCTATCGGCTCCGCCTCCAGCGCCGCCGCGCCCGCGTCGAAGCGGCTGATCTCCAGCAGGTCGGCGAGCAACGACTCGAACCGGTCCAACTGGTCGGCGAGCAGTTCGGCCGACCGCGCGGTCACCGGATCGAAGTCCTCGCGGGCCTCGTGGATGACGTCGGCCGCCATCCGTACGGTGGTCAGCGGCGTCCGCAGCTCGTGCGAGACGTCCGAGACGAACCGCCTCTGCATCCGGGAGAGGTCCTCCATCTGCTGGATCTTCACCTGGAGGTTCTGCGCCATCTTGTTGAACGCCTCGCCCAGACGGGCGATGTCGTCCTCGCCGGTGACCTTCATCCGCTCCTGCAGCCGGCCGGCCGACAGCCGCTCCGCGATCCCCGCGGCCATCCGCACCGGCGTGACGACCTGCCGCACCACCAGCCAGGCGATCGCGCCCAGCAGGACGACGACGAAGAGCCCGGCGGTCGCGAGGGTGCCCTTGACGACGTTGAGGGACTTCTCCTCCTGGGTGAGCGGGAAGAGGTAGTACAGCTCGTAGGAGTGGCTGTTGGGGTCGTTGAGCTGCTTGCCGATCACCAGCGCCGGCTGGGACTCCTTGCCGTCCTTGTAGATGATCCTGGTGTAGCTCTGGGCGGCCGTCGTGCTGCTGTTGACGCGGTCTCGCAGGTCGCCGGGGACGCTGGTGGTCGGGTCGACGTTCCCGGAACCGCGCGGGCTGCGTCCGCCGCCGCTGTCGTCGCCGGAGGGCAGCGTCACGACGTCGAAGGCGCCCGCGCCGCCGCTGGACAGCGACTCCACGAGGTCACTCATCCACTGGATGACGTTCTGCGCCTGCCGTCCGTCGGCCGTGGTGGAGCCGTCGCCGGTGCCGCTGCCGGTACCGGCGGCGGCCTCGTCGGCCTTCTGTTTGGCCACCGCGAAGCCGCCGGTGGCCTGGCTCTGCGACGCCCTCACCTTCGCGTCCAGCAGGCCGTTGCGCACCTGCCCGATCACGACGAAGCCGAGCAGCAGGACCACGCCCAGCGACATCAGCAGGGTCGTGGCGACGACCCGCAGCTGGATGTTGCGCCGCCACAGCCGCATGACGGGCAGCAGCGGGCGGCGCACCCAGCGCATGAACAGCCGCAGGACCGGGCTGCCCTGCACCCCGCCCTGCAGCAGGCCGCCCTCCACCAGGCGCGCCCAGCGTGTGCCCGCCGTCTTCCGGCCGACAGGCCGCCCCGGACGGGACCCGGACCTGCCGGGAGCCGAAGCGGCGCTGTCCCCGGGCATGTCAGCTCGGTCCGGCCTTGTAACCGACACCACGGACGGTCACGACGATCTCGGGCCGCTCGGGGTCCTTCTCGACCTTGGAGCGCAGCCGCTGGACGTGCACGTTGACCAGGCGGGTGTCGGCGGCGTGCCGGTAGCCCCACACCTGCTCCAGCAGCACCTCACGGGTGAACACCTGCCAGGGCTTGCGCGCGAGGGCGACCAGCAGGTCGAACTCCAACGGGGTCAGCGCGATCGACTGCCCGTCCCGCTTCACGGAGTGCCCGGCCACGTCGATCACCAGGTCACCTATGGTGAGCTGCTCCGGTGCCGGTTCCTCCGACCGCCGCAGCCGCGCCCGGATGCGGGCCACCAGCTCCTTGGGCTTGAACGGCTTGACGATGTAGTCGTCGGCGCCCGATTCCAGGCCCACGACGACGTCGACCGTGTCGCTCTTGGCGGTGAGCATCACGATCGGCACCCCGGACTCCGCCCTGATCAGGCGGCACACCTCAATGCCGTCCCGGCCGGGCAGCATCAGGTCCAGCAGCACCAGGTCGGGCTTGGTCTCACGGAAAGCGGCCAGCGCCTTGTCGCCGTCGGCTACGAAAGACGGCTCAAAACCTTCACCACGCAGCACGATGCCGAGCATCTCGGCCAGTGCGGTGTCGTCGTCGACGACAAGGACTCGTCCCTTCATAAACGACATCATCCCATTAGCTAATCGTTACCTGGCGTGACCTGGCACACAGCTCGGCCAGAGCCTCGGCCGTCACTGGTGAAACGGCTCCCTCTTCGGTGACGACGGCCGTCACCAGCTCGGGCGGCGTCACGTCGAACGCCGGGTTGTACGCCTGGGTTCCCAGGGGTGCCACCGCGATCCCGCCTCCCGCTCCCGTCGCCTGCGCCTGCGGCGCTGTGATCTCCGTCACTTCAAAGCCGGGACGCTGCTCGACCTCGACGGACGCCCCGTCCGGGGTGCCCGGGTCCACCGTCGTCACCGGCGCCACCACGATGAACGGCACATGGTGGTACCGCGCGAGCACCGCGAGCGGATAGCTCCCCACCTTGTTCGCCACCGAGCCGTCGGCCGCGATCCGGTCCGCCCCGATCAGCACCGCGTCCACCTCCCCCGCCGCGAACAGCGATCCCGCCGCGTTGTCGGTGAGCAAGGTGTACGCCATTCCGTTGCGGGCCGCTTCGTACGCCGTCAGGCGAGCACCTTGCAGCAACGGACGCGTTTCGTCCACCCACAGCCTTCGCAGCCGCCCCGCCCGGTGCGCGGCCAGCGCCACCGCGAACGCCGTACCCTCCCCGCCCGACACCAGCGATCCGGTGTTGCAGTGCGTGAGAACGCGGTGCCCGCCACCGGGCAGCAGCTCGTCCAGCAGCGCCAGGCCATGGGCGGCCATCCGGGCGCTGGCCTCGGCGTCCTGGCGGTGCAGGGCACGCGCGGCGCCCAGAGCCGCCTCGGCCGCGGCGGCGGCCTCGCCGGTCCCGGCGAGCGCGGCCCGGTACGCCTCCCTGGCCCGGCGCACGCCGACGGAGAGGTTCACCGCGGTCGGCCGGGCGGCCTCCAGCGCCTGCGCCGCCTCGTCGACGCCATAGCCCCGCGCGGCGGCGAGCGCGACGCCGTACGCCCCGGCGATGCCGAGCAGCGGCGCCCCCCGGACGGCGAGCGAACGGATCGCCTCCACCAGGGCAGGCGCGTCCGTGCACACCAGCTCGCTCTCCTCGGCCGGGAGCCGCGTCTGGTCGAGGAGGACCAGTACGGGACCCTCGGGCGGTTCCTCCCATCGGATCACCGGTATCTCTCCCGGCCGCCTGTCACCGCCGTTTCGCGCCTGCTGATCAGCCATGCGATCAGTCTGCCCTCTTTCCGCCGGACAATTGAAGGCGTCCCGTGAAGGCGTCCGGCCCCTACCGCGGCAGGTCGCCCTGTCGGCACCCCATGGCACGATGGCTGCCAACCTGCCGCCGCGACCGCGGACGGGCACCGTGAAGGAGCTTCGATGACTGACACTCCGGGCTGGGCCTCGCCCGGATCCGCCCCGTCGTCCGACGGGCGGGAACCCGGCGCGTCCGCCCCCGCCGACCCCACCGCCGACCGTCCCGGCCCCGACGCCCCGGCGGAACCCGCCGCGCAGCCGGGCGCACAGCCGCAGGCACCAGGCGCGAAATGGTCCGCCGAGCAGCCGCCGGCCGGACAGTGGTCCGCACCCACGGGCCCCCCGAGCCCCGGCCAGGCACCGCCGCCCCCGCCGCCCGGCCCGGGCTGGGGCGGCCCGCAGCCCGGCGGCCCGGCCGGCCAACCGGGCGCGGGCTGCTACGGCGGCCCCGGAGGCCAGGGACCGGGAGGACCCGGCGTCCCCGGCGGCTACGGAGCCTGGGGCGGCGGCTGGGGAGGCCCTCCGCCCGCCGCCAAGCCCGGCGTCATCCCGCTGCGCCCGCTCGGCGTCGGCGAGATCCTCGACGGCGCCGTCTCCACCATGCGCACGTACTGGCGCACGGTCCTCGGCATCTCCCTCAGCGTCGCGCTGGTCACCCAGATCGCCGTGATCCTGCTGCAGGGCCTCGTCCTGAACGACACCGAGACCACCGGCGCCTTCGACGACCCCAGCGCCACCGCGGGCGAGGTCGGCCGGGCCTTCGCCGAACTGATGGCCGGCACCGGCGTCGTCGCCCTGGTCTCGGTGATCGGCACCATCGTCGCCACCGCCCTGCTGACGACCGTCACCAGCCGTGCCGTCCTGGGCAAGCAGATCACCGCGGGCGAGGCCTGGCGCGACGCCCGCGCCCAGGTGCCCGGCCTGTTCGGCCTGCTCCTGCTGCTCGGACTCATCTCGGTCGGCGTGGTGGCCGGAGCCACTCTGCCCGGCATCCTCGTCGCCGTCGCCGGCGGCAACACCGGCCTCAGCATCGCGCTGATCGTCCTCGGCGTCCTCGCGGCCGTCCCCGTGCTGCTCTGGCTGATGGTCCGCTTCTCCCTCGCCTCCCCCGCGCTCATGCTGGAGAAGCAGGGCATCCGGAAGTCGATGAGCCGCTCCACCAAGCTCGTGAGCGGCTCCTGGTGGCGCGTCCTCGGCATCCAGCTGCTCGCCGGAATCATCGCCAACATCATGGCCTCGCTCGTCGGACTGCCCTTCGTCGTCCTCGCCGCGGTGGTCAGCGGCGACGGCATGCAGGCCTTCCTGAGCACCACCCCCGGACACGTCGGCTGGACGTTCCTCGTCATCAGCGGCGTCGGGTCGGTCATCGGCGCCATGGTCACGATGCCCGTCAACGCGGGCGTCACCGTGCTCCTCTACATCGACCAGCGCATCCGCCGCGAGGCCCTCGACCTCGAACTGGCCCGCGCCGCCGGCCTCCAGGACTACGGCGCCCCCGCCCCCGGCGCCGTACCGGGGAGCTGATGGGGTGAGCCTGACGGGGGGAGTTCTCAGCACGGCGCCGGCCCTGCCCGGCGCCGTCACCACGGCCGCACGGCACCTGCTGCGCGCCCCGGACACGGCGCTGCTCGCGCTGGGCGGCTCGGGCGACGGGCCGCCCGTGACCATCGACCGGGATCCCGCGCGTGAGGCGGCGCGGCGCGAACTGTCCAAACGGATGTACCACGAAGACGACCCCAGCCTGATCCAGCGCGCGCTGAAGGCCTTCTGGGACTGGCTCAGGCCGCTGTTCGACTCCGCGTCGTCCGCGACCCCCGGCGGCGCGCTCGGCCTCGTCGTCGTGGTCCTGTGCGTCCTCGCCGTCGCCGCCGCCCTCTGGTGGCGCCTGGGCACACCACGGCGCCGGCCCGCCTCGTCCGCCGCCCTCTTCGACGACCGGCCGCGCAGCGCCGCCGAGCACCGCGCGGCCGCCGAGGCACACGCCACCCAGGGCCACTGGAACCAGGCCGTCCAGGAGCGCATGCGGGCCATCGTCCGCTCCCTGGAGGAGCGGACCCTGCTCGACATCCGCCCCGGCCGCACCGCCGACGAGGCCGCCGCCGAAGCCGGCCGCACCCTCACCTCGCACACCGACCGGCTGCACGCGGCGGCCCGGCACTTCGACGACGTCACATACGGCGGACGCAGGGCGGGCCAGGAGTCGTACCAGCGCGTAGCCGAACTCGACGGCGACCTGGAACGCACCAGGCCGACCCTCGCGCCCAGCACCACCAGTACGGCCCACAGCACCCGCCAGGGGGCCGCCGGATGACCACGGGCACCGCCACGCCGCCGACCACCTCGGTCTCCGCCACCCCCCGCCAAATCTGGACCCGCACCCGGGGCATCGTCCTCGCCGTCGTGCTGATCCTCGCCGCCGCCGTCGCCATGGCCGCCGTCCGCTCCACCGCCCGGCACGGCGAACTCGACCCGCGCTCCGCCGACCCCTACGGCAGCCGCGCCGTCGCCGAACTCCTCGCCGACCGGGGGGTCTCCACGCGCGTGGTCACCACCCTGGCCGCCGCGCGAGCCGCGGCCGGCCCGGACACCACCCTCCTCGTCGCCGTACCCGACCTGCTCACGCACCGCCAGCAGAAGGGGCTGCACACCGCGACCGCCTCCTCCGGCGGACGCACCGTCCTCGTCGCGGCCGGCAGCTGGTCCGTCGAACGACTCGCCCCCGGGGTCACCGCGGACCCCGCGACCAGCTTCGGCTCGGCACTCGCCCCCGACTGCACCCTGCCCGCGGCACAGCGGGCGGGCACCGCCGACACCGGCGGGATCCGTTACACCACCGTCCGCCTCGACGCCGACTCCTGCTACCCCAGCCAGCGCCTCGCCGGACTGATCCGGGTCCCCGCGGCCTCCGGGGGCGACACCGTCGTCCTCGGCGCGCCCGACATCCTCTTCAACAACCGCCTCGGCAAGCAGGGCAACGCCTCGCTCGCCCTTCAACTCCTCGGCTCGCGCCCCCATCTGGTCTGGTACCTCCCCTCGCTCTCCGACGCCTCCTCCACCGCCGACACCGGCGACCGCGAAAGCTTCCTCGACCTCATCCCCTCGGGCTGGCTCTGGGGCACACTGCAGCTGTTCATCGCCGCCGCCCTCGCCGCCTTCTGGCGGGCACGCCGGCTCGGCCCCCTCGTGCCCGAGAAACTCCCCGTCGCGATCCGCGCCTCCGAAACCGTCGAAGGCCGCGCCCGCCTCTACCGCAAGGCGAGCGCCCGCGACCGCGCGGCCGCCGCTCTGCGCTCCACCACCCGCACGCGCCTCGCCCCCCTCGTCGGAGTACCCGCCAGCCAGGCGCACGCGCCCGAAGCCCTGCTCCCCGCTCTGTCCGCCCACCTCCACGGCGACGGCCAGACCCTGCAACCCCTCCTCTTCGGACCGCCGCCCGGCGACGACGCGGCCCTCATCGCACTCACCGACCAACTCGACGCCCTCGAAAGAGAGGTACGCCGTTCATGATGGACCCGACCACTGACAACGCCGGGCGCACCGGGGACACGGGCACCGCCCGAGCCTCGCTGGAAGCCCTGCGCGCCGAAATCGCCAAAGCCGTGGTCGGCCAGGACCCCGCCGTGACCGGCCTCGTCGTCGCCCTCCTCTGCCGCGGACACGTTCTCCTTGAAGGAGTCCCCGGAGTCGCCAAAACATTGCTCGTCCGCGCCCTCGCGTCCGCCCTCGAACTCGACACCAAGCGCGTCCAGTTCACCCCGGACCTGATGCCGAGCGACATCACCGGCTCCCTCGTCTACGACACCCGCACCGCCGAGTTCTCCTTCCAGCCGGGCCCGGTCTTCACCAACCTCCTCCTCGCCGACGAGATCAACCGCACACCGCCCAAGACCCAGTCCGCCCTCCTGGAAGCCATGGAGGAACGCCAGGTCACGGTCGACGGCACCCCGCGCACGCTCCCCGAGCCGTTCCTCGTCGCCGCGACGCAGAACCCCGTCGAGTACGAGGGCACCTACCCCCTCCCCGAAGCCCAACTGGACCGTTTCCTCGTGAAACTGACGGTCCCACTGCCCTCGCGCCAGGACGAGATCGACGTCCTCACCCGCCACGCCGCCGGCTTCGACCCGCGCGACCTGCACTCCGCCGGCGTACGCCCCGTCGCCGGTCCCGCCGACCTGGAAGCGGCCCGAGCCGCCGTCGCCAAGACGACCGCCTCCCCCGAGATCACGGCCTACGTCGTCGACATCTGCCGCGCCACCCGCGAATCGCCGTCCCTCAGCCTGGGGGTGTCCCCGCGTGGCGCCACCGCCCTCCTCGCCACCTCACGCGCCTGGGCCTGGCTCACGGGCCGCGACTACGTCATCCCCGACGACGTGAAGGCGCTCGCCCTGCCGACACTGCGCCACCGGGTCCAACTCCGCCCCGAGGCCGAGATGGAGGGCGTCACCGCGGACTCCGTCATCAACGCCATCCTGGCTCACGTACCGGTGCCCCGCTGATGGCCCTCACCGGTCGCGCCGCCCTCCTCGCGGCTATCGGCTCACTTCCCGTCGGCATCCTGGAACCCGGCTGGGCGGGCATCCTCGCCGTCAACGGTTCCGTGGCCCTGGCCTGCGCCTGCGACTTCGCGCTCGCGGCGCCCGTACGACATCTCGTCCTGAACCGGTCCGGTGACACCTCCACCCGTCTCGACGAGACCGCCGACGTCACCCTCACGGTCACCAACCCCTCCCGCCGCCCGCTCAAGGCGCAGCTGCGGGACGCCTGGCCGCCCAGCAGCTGGCAGCCCGGCACGGAGATCGAGGCCTCCCGACACCGCCTCACCGTGCCCCCGGGTGAGCGCCGCCGGGTCACGACCCGGCTGCGGCCCACGCGCCGCGGCGACCGCATCGCCGACCGCGTCACCATCCGCTCCTACGGCCCTCTCGGCCTGTTCTCCCGTCAGGGCACCCACCGCGTGCCCTGGACGGTGAGAGTTCTGCCCCCGTTCACGAGCCGGAAGCACCTGCCGTCGAAACTCGCACGATTGCGTGAACTCGACGGCCGCACCTCCGTGCTGACCCGCGGCGAGGGAACCGAGTTCGACAGCCTGCGCGAGTACGTCCCCGGCGACGACACCCGCTCCATCGACTGGCGTGCCACCGCCCGCCATTCCACGGTCGCGGTCCGCACCTGGCGCCCGGAACGGGACCGCCACATCCTCCTGGTCCTGGACACCGGCCGCACGTCGGCCGGCCGCGTGGGCGACGTCCCGCGCCTGGACGCCTCGCTGGACGCGGCCCTGCTCCTGGCGGCTCTGGCCTCCCGCGCGGGTGACCGCGTGGACCTGCTCGCCTACGACCGCCGGGTACGGGCTCTCGTCCAGGGCCGCTCCGCCGGAGACGTACTGCCGTCGCTCGTGACCGCGATGGCCAGGCTGGAACCCGAGTTGGTCGAGACCGATGCCCGTGGTCTCACGGCCACCGCCGTCCGTACGGCCCCTCGACGCTCCCTGATCGTCCTGCTGACGACACTGGACACGGCGCCGGTCGAGGAGGGCCTGCTGCCGGTGCTGCCGCAGCTCACGCAGCGCCACACCGTTCTGCTGGCCGCGGTCGCCGACCCGCATGTCGCTCGCATGGCGCGGGCGCGTGGCGACGCGGAGGCGGTGTACGAGGCGGCGGCCGCGGCCCAGGCACAGGAGGAACGGCACCGGACCGCCGAGCAGTTGCGCCGGCATGGGGTGACGGTGGTGGACGCAACGCCGGAGAACCTGGCACCCGCGTTGGCGGACGCCTATCTCGCGCTGAAGGCGGCGGGCCGGCTCTGATTTCGCGGTCTCTCCGGCCCCTTCCCGGGGCTTTCCGGCCTTCCCGGAGGCCTACCCTGAAACGCAGAAAACCCCCGCATCTTTCGATGCGGGGGTTTTCTCAAATTTTGTTCGGCGGTGTCCTACTCTCCCACAG
>NZ_JBEYVS010000058.1:0-34658 GCF_040644095.1 Streptomyces sp. NPDC047028 | reverse complement strand
AGCTCTTCCGATCTGCCGCAGCGCCGCAGCGCCGCAGCGCCGCAGCGCCGCAGCGCCGCAGCGCCGCAGCGCCGCGGCTCCCCGGTTGTCGGCTGCTCAGTTCAGCTGGGCGGGTGCCTCCAGGGCGATCTGCTCGAACACCTTGTGGTCGGCAGCGAAGTCCGAGTCGGGGATCGGCCAGTGGATCACGATCTCGGTGAAGCCCAGGTCGCGGTGGCGGCCGGCGAAGTCCACGAAGGCGTCCAGGGAGGTGAGCGGGTTGCCGCGGTCCGGGGTGAAGCCGGTCAGCAGGACCTTGTCCAGCTCGGACATGTCCCGGCCGGCCGTCGCGCACGCCTCGGTCAGCTTGCGCAGCTGGCCGCGCAGCGCCTCGACCGACTGCTCCGGGGTGCCGTCCTCGTACAGCTTGGGGTCGCCGGTGGTCACCCAGGCCTGGCCGTGCCGCGCGGCGAGCGCCAGCCCACGCGGGCCGGTGGCCGCGACCGCGAACGGCAGCCGGGGGCGCTGCACGCAGCCGGGGATGTTGCGCACCTCGTCCGCCGAGTAGAACCGGCCCTCGTACGTCACCGCGTCCTCGGTGAGCAGACGGTCCAGCAGCGGCACGAACTCGGCCAACCGGTCCGCGCGCTCGCGGGGGGTCCAGGGCTCCTGGCCGAGTGCGGTGGCGTCGAAGCCGGTGCCGCCGGCGCCGATGCCGAGGGTGACACGGCCGCCGGAGACGTCGTCGAGGGAGATCAGCTCCTTGGCGAGGGTCACCGGGTGCCGGAAGTTCGGCGAGGTGACCAGCGTGCCGAGACGTAGCCGGTCGGTGACGCCGGCGGCGGCGGTCAGGGTCGGGACGGCACCGAACCAGGGTCCGTCGCGGAAGGTGCGCCACGACAGGTGGTCGTAGGTGTACGCGGTGTGGAGGCCGAGCTGTTCGGCCCGTACCCAGGTCGAGCGGCCGCCTTCGCTCCAGCGGCGGTGGGGCAGGATCACGGTGCTCAGACGCAGACTCATGCGTCCGAGACTAAGCGGCTCCACCGCGCGGGGAGGAGGCGGTCACCGCACGCGGCCGCTCAGCCACGGGGTGAGCAGGACCCCGGGGACGTGCTCCTTGTGGGCGCGGTCGCCGGGCAGCGGGACGACGAGGCGGTAGCCGGGTGGGAAGAGGCGAGCGGTGACGTGCGCGAGGCCGCCGAAGACGGAGCGGAGGAAGGCCGGTACGTCCTCGCGCGGGATGTCGGGGCACTCGACGCCCTCGACGGTGATCAGCGCGTCGTCCTCCGGGTAGAGCCGGACGCTCACCCGGGGCAGGCCGCCGAACTCGGCGTACGCCTCGTGCGGCAGCGAACCGTCCGGGTCCGTGGTGACGCCGATGCCGGCGGAGCTGCGGCGGGAGGTCAGGTCGGCGCCGATGTCGTGCGTCACCTCGATCTCGCGCGCGTACTCGGTCGCGAGGGCGCGGAGTGCGGCGACGGCGGCTTCGGTCGTCGGCAGGGGGCTCGTGGAGTGCGGCGGTGCCGGCGTGTGGCCGGACGCGGGGTCTGATGAGTGGTCCATACCAGTGATCATGCCGGGCGGGGTGGTCCGATGTCAGTGGGGCCCGGGAAACCGCAGGTAGGCGGGCGGGACGGAGGCGGTCAGCCAGACTCCGTTGGCGCTGACGTGGAAGACGTGGCCGTCGCGGTGCATGGCGCCCGCGTCCACCGCGAGGACGACGGGGCGGCCACGGCGGGCGCCGACCCGGGTGGCGGTCTCGCGGTCCGCCGACAGGTGGACGTCGTGCCGGTTCATGGGCCGCAGCCCTTCGGCACGGATCGCGTCCAGGTTGCGGGCGACCGTCCCGTGGTAGAGGTACGGCGGCGGGGTCGCCGGGAGCAGGCCGAGGTCGACCTCGACGCTGTGGCCCTGGCTGGCGCGGATGCGGGTGCCCTCGACGGCGAAGCGTTGCTTGTCGTTGGCGGCCACCACGTGGTCGAGTTCCTCGCGAGTGAAGCGGAAGCCGTGGGCGGCGGCCGCGGCGATCAGGGTGTCGATCTCGACCCAGCCGGCCGGGTCGAGGGTGAGGCCGATGCGGTCGGGCTGGTGGCGCAGGTGCTTCGACAGGTACTTCGAGACCTTGACGGTGCGTCGGTCGTCCATCGCGCCGGTCCGGTCTGCTCTTCTTTCTTCTCTCTCTTCCTTCACTCCCCCAGCTTGGCGGTGGCGGGCGGGTCACGCAGGTCGTTTTCCCGGGAGGCGGCCGCTGACGCGGTCAGGTCGTCCAACGCCCGTGCCCTCGTCTCGCGTTCGGCGGCCAGGGCGATGAACGTGGACGCATGGTCCCTGCCGACGAGGTTCTCGACGGCCCGGACCGTCTCGGCGGGGAGGGCGACCAGGCGGGCGTCGGTGCTCGGTACCGAGGGGCCTTCGGCGCCGAGGTGTGTTCTGAGGTGCCGGGTGGCCATGTGCCGCATCGCGCGGGCCAGTTCGGCGTCCACCGTCTGCTGGGCGAGGGGGCGCAGACGCCGGATGAGCGTGGCCGCTTCGGCCGCGTGGGCGTCCGTGCGGTGGCCGGGGTCGTCGAGGTAGCGGGCGAAGACGTACTCGGTGGTGAACTCCAGGAAACGGGCGGCCATGTGCTCGACCTGGACGCGCAACTCCCGCAGGTGGCCGGAGATCGCGGAGAGGGGGACGCCGGAGGCGTGCAGTTCGGCCGCCACGGCGAGTTCCTGGGGGCTGGGCACGAGGAACGTGTCGGGGGTGTCTTCGAGGGGCTCCAGGACGCCCAGGTCGATGGCCTCGGCGACGGCGTCCGTGAGGGTGTCCGCGGCGGCGTCCGTGCCGGTGTCTGTGGCGGGGCCCGCGACTGCGTCCGTGGCGGCCTCCGCGGCCGCGCCGTCTGCGGGGGTGCCGGCGAAGTGGGCGAGGAGTTCGGCGCGGGTGATGCGGATGGGTTCCTCGTCCGTCCAGGGGCCCTCGACCTCGGTGACCAGGCCGAGGACGCCGCCCAGGCCGCGGCCGGTGTCCCAGGCGTCGAGGAGTTCCTTGATCGAGGCGAGGGTGTAGCCGCGGTCCAGCAGGTCGGCGATCTGGCGGAGGCGGGTGATGTGGGCCGTGGAGTAGAGGTTGGCGCGGCCCTGGCGTTCGGGGCGGGGGAGGAGGCCGCGGTCCTGGTAGGCGCGGATGGTTCTGACCGTGGTGTTCGTGTGGTGGGCCAGGTCCTCGATGCGGTACGTCTGTTTCGGCGGGGGGTCGGTCATGTGGGGGTTCCTTGGGTCGTGCCCGGAGCTGCCGCTGGGCGGGGCGGGTGTCGCTTACTGGCGCTTACCGGCGCTTACCGGCGCTTACCGGCGCTTCCCGACGCCGCTGCGCCCACCCGTGCCGCCCCTAGCGGCACGCATGCCCGCAGCTCGGTGCGGCTGCGTAGCGCGAGTGTCGCTTCTTGTGGTGCGTCTGCGGTCACAGCTTCGGTTCGACGCGGGCCAGGCGTCTCAACAGGCGGGGGGCGTAGCGGGAGAGGAGGTGGGAGCCCTTGGCCTCCGGGGTCACGGGGACGACGGCCTTGTTGGTCGTCACCGCGGTGAGGACGGCCTCGGCGACCTTTTCCGGAGGGTAGTTGCGCAGGCCGTACAGGCGGGCGGAGCGCTTTTGGCGGCGGCGTTGTTCGGCCTCGTCGACGCCGGTGAAGCGGGCCGTGGAGGTGATGTTGGTGTTGACGATGCCCGGGCAGATCGCGGTTACTCCGATGTCCCGCGCGGCGAGTTCGGCGCGCAGGCACTCGGAGAGCATCAGGACGGCCGCCTTGGAGGTGCTGTAGGCGGCCAGGGTCCTGGACGGCTGGAACGCGGCCGCCGACGCGATGTTGACGATGTGGCCGCCCTGCCCCCGCTCGGCCATCCGGGCCCCGAACAGCCGGCAGCCGTGGATGACACCCCACAGGTTGACGTCCAGCACCTTGCGCCAGTCGTCCGGCGTCGTGGTGAAGAAGGAGCCCGCCAGGCCGATGCCGGCGTTGTTGACCAGGACGTCCACCACGCCGTACTCGCGGTGGACCCGCTCCGCCAGCTTCTCCATGGCCTGTTCGTCGGAGACGTCCGCCGTCTCCGCCCACGCCTCGGGCGCGCCGATCAGCCGGGACAGTTCGGCGGTGCGGGCGGCGGCCTCCGTGTCGCGGTCGACGGCCACCACGCGCGCGCCCGCCTCCGCGAACGCGAACGCCGTCGCCCGGCCGATCCCGCTGCCCGCGCCGGTGATCAGCACCAGCTGTCCGCCGAAACGGTCGGAATGGCGGGCGGTCGTCTTGGGCGCCGGACGGTTTCCCTCCACAGCGGTCACGAACTGCTCGATCCAGGCGGCCAGTTGGTCGGGCCGGGTGCGGGGGACCCAGTGCTTGGCCGGGAGCGTGCGCCGGGTCAGCTGCGGCACCCAGCGCTCCAGGTCGTCGTAGAGCCGCTCGGACAGGAACGCGTCGCCCTGGGGGGTGATGAGCTGCACGGGCGCGTGCGCGTACGCGTCGGGGCGCGGCCTGCGCAGCCGGGCGCGGACGTTGTCCCGGTACAGCCAGGCCCCGTTCGCCGCGTCGGAGGGCAGTGAGGAGGTCGGGTAGTCGCCGCCGGGCGCCTTCTCGACCCGCTGCAGGATGCCCGGCCAGCGCTTGCCCAGCGGACCGCGCCAGGCCAGTTCCGGCAGCTTGGGCGTGTGCAGCAGGTACACGTACCAGGACTTGGCGCCCTGGCCGAGGAGCTGGCCCACACGGCGGGGCGTCGGCCGCTTCACGCGCGCGTCGATCCAGTGCCCGAAGTGGTCCAGGGACGGCCCGGACATCGACGTGAAGGAGGCGATACGGCCCTCCGTGCGGGCCACCGTCGCGAACTCCCACGACTGCACCGAGCCCCAGTCGTGCCCGACGAGGTGCACCGGCCGGCCGGGGCTGACCGCGTCCGCGACGGCCAGGAAGTCGTCGGTGAGCTTGGCCAGGGTGAAGCCGCCGCGCAGCGGCCGCGGTGCCGTGGAGCGGCCGTGGCCCCGGACGTCGTAGAGGACGACGTGGAAGCGGTCGGCGAGGCGGCCGGCGACCTCGGACCACACCTCCTTGCTGTCCGGGTAGCCGTGCACCAGGACCACCGTCGGCTGCCCGGGGTCGCCCAGTTCCGCCACGCACAGGTCGACGCCACCGGTCGACACCGTGCGCTCGCGCGCGCCCTTGAGACTCACTTCTCCTCCGCCCAGCGCCGCACGTGCGGCAGATCGTCGTCCAGCCAGAAGGCGCTCTCCTCGGGGTCCCGGGAGTCGGTGACCACCAGGATCTCCTCGAACTTCGCGCCCGTACCCCGGAAGCCGAGGTGGGGTTCGACCGCCCACAGGCCCGGCTGCGGCGGGTGGTCGGAGAAGCGGTACGGCGACCACAGGGGCGACCAGCCGTCCCGGTGGCCGTGCAGCGCGTCCGCGGCCAGGCCCTTCAGGGACTGCGTGCCGAAGCCGAAGAGATGCGGCGAGAAGCGGCGCTGCTTCACCCGGTCCACCTTGTGGGCGATCACCCCGAAGGGATACGCGCGGTGCCGGTTGGCGTAGCCCTGGCGGACCATGAGGCTGTCCACGTCCTCGTAGATCTCGCGCAGCGGGCGCCGCTCGCGCACCTCCCGCAGGATCAGCTCGCGGTGCGCCTCCAGGTCGGCCATCAGCCGGTCCTGCACGGGGTTGACGCCGAGCGAGCCCGAGTAGCCGATGTCCGCCGTGCACCCCTCGAACACCGGGGCCATGTCCAGGATCAACGGCATCCCGGGCTCCAGGCGGCGTTCGGTGGGGAAGAACTGCAGCGGGATGCGGAAGTTGACGAACGCGGTGCGGTCGCCGAACCACGCGAACGGCAGGTGGAACCAGTCCCGCACGCCCCGCTCGCGCAGCCACTCCCGCTGCATACGGGCCGCCTCGCGCTCGGTCACGCCCGGCTCCAGCCGCGCCGCGACCGCCTCCGCGCACTCGTAGGCGAGGCGCTGCACCCGCCTGAACCCCCGCAGCTCCGTGGAGCGTCCACTGCTCACTGCCGTCGTCGTCATGCCGCCCCGTCCGTCGACCCGGCACGCACCCGTACGCGCCTGTACGCGCCTGCACATGCCTGTACGTGTCCGTAACTTGACACTGGTGAATGTGACAGTTGTTAGAGGCTGCGTCAATAGGCGACCGCAGCCTGTGGACAACCGGGGTCGCGTACTACTGGAGTCTGACCCCAAGACGGCTCTGTGGTCTGACGCGGGGCGTGGCCGGGGTCACTACGGTCGGAGACGTGACTGTGATCGCGACCGAAAGCCTGAGCAAGCGGTTCCCCCGGGTGACCGCGCTCGACCGGCTGTCCGTGGACATCGGGGCCGGTGTGACCGGACTCGTCGGAGCCAACGGCGCCGGCAAGTCCACCCTGATCAAGATCCTGCTGGGTCTGTCCCCCGCCACCGAGGGCAGCGCCGAGGTCCTGGGCCTCGACGTCGCCACGAAGGGCGCCGCCATCCGCGAGCGCGTCGGCTACATGCCGGAGCACGACTGCCTGCCGCCCGACGTCTCGGCCACCGAGTTCGTCGTCCACATGGCACGCATGTCGGGCCTGCCGCCGACCGCCGCGCGCGAGCGCACCGCGGACACGCTGCGCCACGTCGGCCTGTACGAGGAGCGCTACCGCCCCATCGGCGGCTACTCCACGGGTATGAAACAGCGGGTGAAGCTGGCCCAGGCCCTCGTGCACGACCCGCGGCTGGTCTTCCTGGACGAGCCGACCAACGGCCTCGACCCGGTCGGCCGCGACGAGATGCTCGGCCTGATCCGCCGCATCCACACCGACTTCGGCATCTCCGTCCTGGTCACCTCCCACCTCCTGGGCGAACTGGAACGCACCTGCGACCACGTCGTCGTGATCGACGGCGGCAAGCTGCTGCGCTCCAGCTCCACCACGGACTTCACGCAGACCACGACGACCCTCGCGATCGAGGTCACCGACAGCGACACCCACCCCGACGGCACCCGCGCGGTCCGCGACGCGCTCCACGCGCGCGGGATCGACACGCACGACGAGGGGGCGGGCCTGCCGGGCGCCGGACACATCCTGCTGCTCACCGCCCCGGGCGAGGAGACGTACGACCTCGTGCGCGACGTCGTCGCCGACCTCGGCCTCGGCCTGGTGCGCATGGAACAGCGCCGGCACCACATCGCCGAGGTCTTCACCACCGGCAGCGACAGCCGCGGGACCAGCGAGCAGGACGAGCAGCGGAAGGAGGCCGTCGGCCATGGCGGTTGAGCACTCCCCGGCGGCGCCGCCCGGCGACCAGACCCGGATCCACGACATCGGCTACCGCGGCTACGACGGCCCCCGCCTGGGCCGCTCCTACGCCCGCCGCTCGCTGTACTCGCAGTCCCTGCGCGGCTCCTACGGCCTCGGCCGCTCGGTGAAGTCCAAGGTGCTGCCGATGCTGCTGTTCGCGGTGATGTGCGTACCCGCCGCGATCATGGTCGCCGTCGCGGTGATGACGAAGGCCCACGACCTGCCGCTCGCCCACGCCTACACCCGCTGGGCGATCGTCATGCAGGCCGTGATCAGCCTGTACGTCGCCTCGCAGGCGCCCCAGTCCGTCTCCCGCGACCTGCGCTTCAAGACCGTACCGCTGTACTTCTCCCGGCCCATCGAGACGGCCGACTACGTCCTCGCCAAGTTCGCGGCGCTGGCCTCGGCCCTGTTCATCCTCACCGGCGGCCCCCTGCTCGTCATGTACCTGGGCACGCTGCTGGCCAAGATGGGCTTCGCCCACGAGACCAAGCAATTCGCCCAGGGACTGGTGTCCGTGGCCCTGCTCTCCCTGCTGTTCGCCGGCATCGGCCTCGTCATCGCCGCCGTCACCCCGCGCCGCGGCTTCGGCATCGCCGCCGTGATCGCCGTGCTGATCATCTCCTACGGCGCGGTCTCCACCCTCCAGGCCATCGCCTTCCACCAGGACAACACCGGCGCCGTCCCGTGGATCGGCCTGTTCTCGCCCGTCACCCTGATCGACGGCGTGCAGTCCGCCCTCCTCGGCGGCGGCTCCTCCTTCCCCGGAGGCGTCGGCCCGTCCAGCGGCCAGGGCGCCGTGTACGTGCTGGTCACCCTCGGAGTGATCGCCGCGTGCTACGGCCTCCTGGTGCGCCGCTACAAGAAGGTGGGACTGTGACAACCCTCAGCATCGACCACGTCTCCCGCTGGTTCGGCAACGTGGTCGCCGTCAACGACATCACGATGACCATCGGCCCCGGTGTCACCGGCCTCCTCGGCCCCAACGGCGCCGGGAAGTCCACCCTCATCAACATGATGGGCGGCTTCCTCGCCCCCTCCACCGGCTCCGTCACCCTCGACGGGCAGCCGGTGTGGCGCAACGAGGCCATCTACCGGCACATCGGCATCGTCCCCGAGCGCGAGGCGATGTACGACTTCCTCACCGGCCGCGAGTTCGTCGTCGCCAACGCCGAACTGCACGGCCTGGGCGCCAAGGCGGCCCAGAAGGCGCTCGCCACGGTCGAGATGGAGTACGCGCAGGACCGGAAGATCTCCACCTACTCCAAGGGCATGCGGCAGCGCGTGAAGATGGCGAGCGCCCTCGTCCACGACCCGTCGCTGCTCCTGCTCGACGAGCCGTTCAACGGCATGGACCCGCGCCAGCGCATGCAGCTCATGGACCTGCTGCGGCGGATGGGCGACGAGGGCCGCACGGTGCTGTTCTCCTCCCACATCCTCGAAGAGGTCGAACAGCTCGCCCGGCACATCGAGGTCGTCGTCGCCGGACGGCACGCGGCCAGCGGCGACTTCCGCAGGATCCGCCGCCTGATGACCGACCGGCCGCACCGCTACCTGGTGCGCTCCAGTGACGACCGCGCCCTCGCGGCCGCGCTGATCGCCGACCCGTCGACGTCCGGCATCGAGGTCGACCACGCCGAGGGCGCGCTGCTCGTCCAGGCCGTCGACTTCGGCCGCTTCACCGCCCTGCTGCCGAAGGTCGCCCGCGACCACGGCATCCGGCTCCTCACGGTCTCGCCGTCCGACGAGTCCCTGGAGTCCGTGTTCTCGTATCTGGTCGCGGCGTAGGAGGCCGAAGATGTACGACCCCACCGTCGCCCGGCTCACCTACCGGGCCCTGCTCGGCCGTCGCCGGGCCCTCATCCTCGGCGCACTGCCGCTGCTGCTGATCGTGATCTCCGTGGCCGTACGCGGCCTGACCGGAGCCGACGACCAGACGGCCTCCGACGTCCTCGGCGGATTCGCGCTCGCCACGATGGTGCCGATCATCGGCGTGATCGCGGGCACGGGTGCGATCGGCCCCGAGATCGACGACGGCTCTGTCGTCTACCTGCTGTCCAAACCTCTGAAGCGGCCCACGATCATCTTCACCAAGCTGATCGTCGCCATCGCCGTGACCATGGTGTTCTCCGCCGTGCCGACGATGATCGCCGGACTGATCCTGAACGGCAACGGCCAGCAGATCGCCGTCGCCTACACGGTCGCAGCGCTCGTCTCCTCCATCGCCTACTCGGCGCTGTTCCTGCTGCTGGGCACGGTGTCGCGGCACGCGGTGGTCTTCGGACTCGTCTACGCGCTGGTCTGGGAGGCGCTGTTCGGGTCCCTGGTGCCGGGTGCGCGCACGCTCAGCGTCCAGCAGTGGTCGCTGGCCGTCGCCCACAGGCTCGCGGGCGGCGATCTGGTCACCTCGGACGTCGGCCTGCCGACGGCCACCGTGCTGCTGGTGGCGGTCACCGTGCTGGCCACCTGGTACGCCGGGCAGAAGCTGCGGACGCTGAAGCTGGCGGGCGAGGAGTAGGACGCCGGGCCCCGTCCGCCTTGACGGGGCCTTCACCCCCGCCCGGTCACACTGGGCGCAGCGGAGGTACGGCTGAGGAGGCCGCGGATGGCAGAGGAGACGCCGCCGGGGAGCGGTGCGGGCGGCGGGCGTGGGTCCGAGGGCGAACTCTGGGACGACGTCGTGCTGGACGAGGCCTTCATACGGGCCGCCGAGGCCGCGGAACCGTCCGCCCGCGCGCGGATGCTGGCCGCGCGGTGGCGTTCCGGATCGCCCGAGCCGCAGCCGTGGCGCTCCGACGAGCCGCCGGCGGGCTGGTTCTTCAGCAAGGGCCGGCGGCGCAGGTGGCGGCGCCGGTAGGGGCCGCTAATTCGGTGGCTTTCGACTCGCCGCCCGGGCACAGTGGTGCTGTCCGATCCGCCGGGAACCTCCGGTGGGATCCGTTCTGGGAGAAGTCGGCCGCTTCGAGCACGCGAAGCGCTGCGCTGCGCTTGCGTGGGCCGACGAGGGCCCGGCGCTGGGGCGGGCGGGGAAGCTGCGCGACTTGGCGCTCATGGTGCCGCCGCGCCCACCCGTGCCGCCCCAGCGGCACGACCGCCCGCGGCTCAGAAGAGACATCGCCCCGAAGGGGGCGCGGGGCTGTATAGATATGCGGCTCCGCCGCGTGGGCGCGACCGGCCACGACGGGCCCGCACTCGGCGTCAGACCTCGAGCAACCGCTCCAGCACAGCAGCGATGCCGTCCTCCTCGTTGGAGAGGGTGACCTCGTCGGCCACCGAGCGGAGTTCCTCGTGGGCGTTGGCCATGGCCACACCCCGTCCCGCCCAGGCGAACATCGGGATGTCGTTCGGCATGTCGCCGAAGGCGATCGTGTCGGCGGCCTTCAGGCCGAGCCGGCGGGCCGCCAGTGACAGCCCTGTCGCCTTGGACAGGCCGAGCGGCAGCAGTTCCACGATGCCGGCGCCCGCCATGGCGACCGTGACGAACCCGCCCGCCGCCCGCCGCGCCGCCTCGCACAGCTCGTCGTCGGACAGCGAGGGATGCTGTATGTAGATCTTGTTCAGCGGCGCGGCCCACAGATCGGCCGCGTCGGTGAACGGCGTCGCCGGCAGCTTGCCGGTGACCGCGTACCCCGGCCCGACCAGCACCTCTCCGTCCAGCCCGTCCCGGCTCGCCGCCAGGTACAGCGGCCCCACCTCGGCCTCGATCTTGGCCAGCGCGACCCCGGCCAGCTGCCGGTCCAGGGTCACCGAGGTCAGCAGGCGGTGCGACCCGGCGTCGTACACCTGCGCGCCCTGGCCGCAGACGGCGAGACCGTCGTAGCCGAGGTCGTCGAGGATGTGCCGGGTCCAGGGCACCGCGCGGCCGGTGACGACGATGTGCGCGGCGCCCGCCGCGGTGGCCGCGGCGAGCGCCTCACGGGTGCGCGGTGAGATCGACTCGTCGGAGCGCAGCAGCGTGCCGTCGAGATCGGTGGCGACGAGCCCGTACGGGAAAGTCACCGGGACACCGGCTCCAGGACCTCACGCCCGCCCAGGTACGGCCGCAGCACCTCGGGGACCCGGACGGAGCCGTCGGCCTGCTGGTGGTTCTCCAGGATCGCCACGATGGTGCGCGGTACGGCGCACAGCGTGCCGTTGAGGGTGGCCAGTGGGCGCACCTTCTTGTCCTCGCGGACCCGGATCGACAGCCGACGGGACTGGAACTCCGTGCAGTCCGACGTCGAGGTCAGCTCGCGGTACTTGCCCTGGGTCGGGATCCACGCCTCGCAGTCGAACTTGCGGGAGGCCGAGGAACCGAGGTCACCGGAGGCGACGTCGATGACGCGGAACGGCAGCTCCAGCGAGGTCAGCCACTGCTTCTCCCAGTCCAGCAGGCGCTGGTGCTCGGCCTGCGAGTCCTCGGGGAGGACGTAGGAGAACATCTCGACCTTGTCGAACTGGTGCACGCGGAAGATGCCGCGGGTGTCCTTGCCGTGCGAGCCGGCCTCGCGGCGGAAGCACGGGGAGAAGCCCGCGTAGCGCAGCGGCAGCTGTCCGGCGTCGAGGATCTCGTCCATGTGGTACGCCGCGAGCGGCACCTCGGACGTGCCGACCAGGTACAGGTCGTCCTTGTCCAGGTGGTAGACGTCCTGGGCGGCCTGGCCGAGGAAGCCGGTGCCGGCCATGGACTGCGGGCGGACCAGCGCCGGCGTCAGCATGGGCGTGAAGCCGGCCGCGGTGGCCTGGGCGAGCGCGGCGTTGACCAGGGCCAGCTCCAGCAGGGCGCCGACGCCGGTCAGGAAGTAGAAGCGGGAGCCGGAGACCTTGGCGCCGCGCTCCACGTCGATCGCGCCGAGGATCTGGCCCAGCTCCAGGTGGTCCTTGGGCTCGAAGCCCTCGGCGCCGAAGTCGCGGATGGTGCCGTGCTTCTCCAGCGTGACGAAGTCCTCCTCGCCGCCGACGGGCACGTCGGGGTGGACGAGGTTGCCGAGCCGGAGCAGCAGTTCCTGGGTCTCGGCGTCGGCCGCGTCGCGCTCGGCGTCGGCGGTCTTGACGTCGGCGGCGAGCTGGCTCGCCTGCTTCAGCAGCTCGGCCTTCTCGTCGCCGGAGGCCTTGGGGATCAGCTTGCCGAGCTGCTTCTGCTCGGCGCGCAGCTCGTCGAAGCGGACGCCGGAGGACCTGCGCCGCTCGTCGGCAGACAGGAGGGAGTCGACGAGCGCGACGTCCTCTCCACGGGCGCGCTGGGACGCGCGCACACGGTCGGGGTCCTCACGAAGCAGGCGAAGGTCAATCACGGAGCCAAGGCTACCGGTGCCCCGTCGCCGTCAACGACTCACTATTGCGACTCGCTCCTTGCGTACCGTTATGGGGCAATTGCGCAGAGTGTCGGGATGGCTCGGAGGAGAGTCAATAAAGGCTGCCCCATTCCCCGGAAGGTGGCAGCGCGGACTCCTGCGGTTGACTGGATTTCCTTGCCCGGAGCGGCACTTGGGCCGCTCGTTGTCCACAGGAATCCGCATGGCGAAAGAGTTATCCACAGGCTGTGTGGAAAGTCTGTGGATTTCGGAATTGATCACTCCGGTACTTCCCGCCGGACGGAAGAATTCCCCGCTCAAACCGGTGCGACACCCACTTTCGGGTGGAAAGGGGTCGCTCCAAAAGATGAACCACAGGAAACGAGTGGACGAAGGGTGAGGTGCCGGACGGTAGCCGCAACAGGGACGTCCAGGGCGATTTGTCGACCGACCGGCCTTCCCGTGTCGACTTGTCCCCAGGTCGAGAAGCTGACCTGTGGATAACTTCTGTGGATAACGAAGATCTGCAGGTAGGACCGGTCGGCAGCAGTCTACGGCAGTGTCAGAACCGGCCGTCCTGGCAGCGGGCCACCCAGTCGGACGCCGCCGCGAACTCCTCGTCCGAGGTGCCCTGCCGCGCGATCGGCGCGTCGTCCACGGTGATGTCGGCCCGGGGGTAGGAGCCGAGGAAGCGCACCTGGAGGCAGATCCGCTTCAGGCCCATCAGCGTCTCGGCCACCCGCCGGTCGGAGATGTGTCCCTCGGCGTCGATGCAGAAGCAGTAGTTGCCGATGCCCGCTCCGGTCGGCCGGGACTGGAGGAGCATGAGGTTGATGCCGCGGGAGGCGAACTCGCCCAGCAGGTCGCGCAGGCCACCCGGGTGGTCGTCGCGCTGCCACAGCACGACGGAGGTCTTGTCCGCACCGGTCGGTGCGGCCGGCCGGGCGGGCCGACCGACCAGTACGAACCGGGTCTGCGCGTTCTCCGCGTCGTGGATCCCGGTCTCCAGGGCCTCCAGGCCGTACCGGGCGGCCGCGAACTCGCCCGCGAAGGCGGCGTCGTACCGACCGTCCTGGACCAGCCGGGCGGCGTCCGCGTTCGAGGCGGCCGACTCCCACAGCGCGTCCGGGAGGTTCTTCTTCAGCCAGTTGCGTACCTGGGGCTGGGCCGCCGGATGGGCGGAGACGGTCTTGATGTCCGAGAGCTTCGTGCCGGGCCGGACCAGTAGCGCGAAGGTGATCGACAGCAGCACCTCGCGGTAGATCATCAGCGGCTCGCCGGCGACCAGCCCGTCCAGGGTGGTGGTGATACCGCCCTCGACGGAGTTCTCGATCGGCAGGAACGCGGCCTCGGCCTCCCCGGCGCGCACCGCGTCCAGTGCGGACTGCACGGACACGTAGGGGATCAGTTCCCGGGTGGCGGCCTCCGGGAGGGTGCGCAGGGCGACTTCGGTGAAGGTGCCTTCAGGGCCGAGATACGCATAGCTCGCTGGCATGTCCTCACCCTAATGGCCGCGAGGACGCGAGGCCCCCGCGTCTCACGAGAGCCACTCGACCGGGTGGTTTGAACCCGGATCAGCGACTCAACCGTGTCCCGGACCGTCCGGGGTCAGCCCTCCAGCAGTCGCTGTCCGACGTACTCGCCCTTCGCGGCCCCGCCGGGCACGGCGAACAGGCCGCTCGCCTCGTGGCGGATGAACTGGGACAGCGCGTCCCCGCGGTCGAGCTTGCGCTGGATGGGCACGAAGCCGCGCAGCGGGTCCGACTGCCAGCAGATGAACAGGAGACCGGCGTCGGGGGTGCCGTCGGCGTCGTAGCCGTCGTGGTAGGAGTACGCGCGCCGCAGCAGGGCCGCTCCGCCGTTCTGGTCGGGCCGGGCGATCCGGGCGTGTGCGTTGAGCGGGACGACGTACTCGCCCTTCGCGTCGGCCTTCTCCAGGTTCATCGGCGTCGTCTCGGTGCCCCCGGTGAGCGGAGCCCCGTCGGACTTGCGGCGCCCGATGACCTGCTCCTGGGCGCCGAGGGAGAGCTTCTCCCAGTCGTCGAGGAGCATGCGGATCCGGCGTACGACGGCGTAGGAGCCGCCCGCCATCCAGGCCGGCTCGCCGGCGGAGGGCACGAAGATCCGCTGGTCGAAGGTGGCGTCGGAGGGCTTGGGGTTGCGGGTGCCGTCGACCTGGCCCATGAGGTTGCGGGCGGTCATGGGGTGGGCGGTGGCGCCCGGGCTGCGGTTGAAGCCGTTCATCTGCCAGCGCACGCGGGCCGCGCTGCCCGCCTCCGTCTGGATGGCCCGCAGGGCGTGGAAGGCGACCAGGGCGTCGTTGGCACCGATCTGCACCCACAAGTCGCCGTCGCTGCGGGACTTGTCGAGGTGGTCCGAGGAGAAGTCGGGCAGCGGGTCGAGCGCGGTGGGCCGCTGCTTCTCCAGACCCGTCCTGCCGAAGAAGCTGTGTCCAAAGCCGAAGGTGATCGTCAGCGAGGACGGGCCGGCGTCCCGGGCGACGTCGGTGTCGTGGTGCGGTGCCGGTTCGCCGGCCATCAGCCGCTCGGCGGTCATCGACCAGCGGCGCAGCAGCGCGGCCGCCTCCTTGCGGCCCGCACCGGCCGTCAGGTCGAAGGCGATGATGTGGCCGCAGGACTGGAGGTCCTCGGTGATGCCGGGCTGATGTTTCACGTGAAACAGCGCACGGTCGGAGCCGATCGAGGTGAGTGGAGTCGCCTGGGCCGGGGCGGCCGTGTATCCGACGGCGCCGCCTGCCGCGCCGAGCACAAGGCCGGTGGCGCCGGCGGTGCCGAGCAGCGCGCGGCGGGAGATGCCGCTGTGGCCGGCTGTGGGCTCCTGCGAAGTGCCCTCGGCCTGAGGGGACCGGGGGCCTCGGCGCTCGGCAGGGGAGGTGCCCTTGGACGCCCGTGCCTGGGGAGTGGGGTCAGCCATGGTGCGGTTCAGCCGATCTGCGCGTTCTTGGAGACGGTCACCTGGTCGATGTCGGAGGTCCGCACGGTCACGGCGATCTTCCAGTCGCCCGCCATGGGGATCTGCACTCCGGTCGCCGCCCAGTGGCCGGTGGTGATGTGGTCGGGGGTGATGGGCAGCGGGCCGATCTTCTTCGCCTCCAGGGTGAGCTCGACCTTCACCTCGGGGATGTCGAAGGCACGTCCGTTCGGCCGTTGGACGTAGAGGTGCATCTCGTTGCCGCCCACGCGGGCGGGGTCGAGGTCGAGCCGGACCAAGCCCTTGCCGTCCGTGCCGCCGGTGTCGAACGGCATGTCCAGGGTCACCGCGCCGGACGAGGACGAGGAGGCCGCGGAGGAACTGGAGGACGACGAGGCAGCCGCCTTGGCCTCCTGCTCGGTGCGGCCGGGCTCGGTCTGGGTCAGCGCGGTGGTGACGGCGAGCAGGACGACCGCGACCCCGGCCTCGGCGAGCACCGAGCGGCGCAGGCCGAAGCGGTGCGGATCGCCGTCCCTCAGCCGTTTCTGTCGGGCGGTGTCCACGGCGGCCCGCTGCCGGGCGAGCTGAGCGGCCCGCTTGCTGTCGGCGGCCCCACCGGAGGACGCCTGGGACTCCTCGGACGCCTCCAACCCCTCAGACTTGCCGGACTCCTCCGCGACGCCCGTGCCGGCCGCGGACTTCCCTGTGTTCCCCGCGCCCGATGCGGTCTTCTTGCCCGCCGTGGAGCCGACCTGCTCCTTCTCGGGTGCCGTCGCCGTCTGCTCAGCTGGTTCCGCGGCAGCGCTCGTGTCCGCCAGTCGGCCCGTCCAGCGGCGGGACACCGACGCGATGCCCACCATCAGCGCGACGAGTCCGATCTTGACCAGCAGCAGCTGTCCGTACCGCGTCTCGGTGAACGCCGACCAGGAGCCCAGCTGACGCCAGGACTGGTAGACGCCCGTGGCGACCAGCGCGAGGACGCAGCCGAAGGCGAGGCGGGAGAAGCGGCGGACGGCCGCGAACTCGACCGGGGTCTCGGCGGGCGCCCGGTACAGGGCGACCAGCAGGGCGGTGAGCCCGCCCAGCCAGCCGGCGACCGCCAGCAGGTGGACGACGTCGACGGGCATGGCGATGCCCGGCTGGAGCCCGGTCGAGGCGTGCTCCGCCATGGCCCAGCTCGCCGCGAGCCCGGCCGCGACGACGACTCCGCCGACCGCCAGCCCGAAGGTCAGGTCCCGCTTCTCCGCTTCCTCCTCCCGCCGGTTGTAGGCGCCGAAGAGGACGGCCACGAACAGCGCGGCGGCGGCGAGCAGCAGCAGCCGGGAGACCAGTGCGGCGCCGGACTTGGTCTGCAGGACCTGGCCGAGCAGGTCGAGGTCGAAGACGTCGGCGAGCTTCCCGGAACTGGTGTAGGAGCCGCGCAGGAGCAGCAGCCACAGGGTGGCCGCGGTGAGCGCGAGCCAGCCGCCGACGACGAGCCGTTGCACGGCCCGCACCCCGGAGCCGCGCTGCCAGCAGGCCAGGACGAAGGCGGCGCCGCCCACCAGCACGATGAACCCGGCGTACGACACGTACCGGCCGAGCGCGTAGAGCCAGCCGACGGTGCCGCCGCCCGCGGCGGGAGCGGTCCCGGAGACGACGGTCTGGGACGGCGCCCCGATGGAGAAGGTGTAGGCGCCGGAGACGGGGTGGCTGTCGGCGGAGACGACCTGGTAGGTCACCGTGTAGGTGCCCTTGCCGAGACCGCTCTTGAGCTTGATGGCGTACGTCGTCCCGCTCACGTTGGCGGGTGTGCCGGTCTGGGCCGGCTTGCCCCTGGGGTCCAGGACGCGCAGGGAGTCGTCGTTCATCGCCACCTTCTCGGAGAAGGTGAGCGAGACCTGGGTGGGTGCCCTGTCGACCACCACCCCCTGTGCGGGGTCGCTGCCGGTCAGCGCCGCGTGTGCGGAGGCCGGCGCGGCGCCCGCGAGCAGTGCGCCGGTGACGGCGAGGAACAGCAGCAGCAGGGTGCGCAGGCGGGGGGTGATGGTCCGCGTCAAGGTGGTCCCTCCCTCAGTGGCCGGTCGACGGGTTGTACGTGGCGGACCTGACCGGCATCTCGACGGTGAGGGGGCCGGATTCGGCGAACTTCAGCGTGAGCGTGACCGTGTCGCCCTGCTTCGGCTTGCGCTTCAGCTTCTCGAACATCAGATGGTTGCCGCCGCTTTTGAACACGAGTTGACCGTGCGCGGGTATGGCGAAGGAGGACTTCTCCTCCATGGCGCCGCCGACCGTGCTGTGCATCGTGATCTCGCCGGCGGTGGCGCTGGTGACCGACGTCAGTTCGTCCCCGGCGCCGCCCTTGTTGCTGATCGTCAGGAAGCCGGCCGCCATGTCGGCCGAGACCGGCTGCGGCATGTAGGCGGAGCTGACGGACAGGTCGGCCTTCGAGGAGCCGGAGCCCGTGCCGGAGTCCGAGCCGCATCCCGCGAGCGCGAGAGCACCGGCGAGGGCGGCCGCGGGCAGGACGGCGCGCCTCACGGGGTCTCCCCCTTGACGATCTTCGGCAGGTCCTTGGTGTAGTCGTCGACGGTGGTGCTCTCGCCGTAGAGGACGTATCCGGCGTTCGTCTTCGGGGAGAACGCGACGACCTGGGTGCCGTGGACCGAGACCAGCTTGCCGTTCTTGTCCTTCTTGGTCGGCTCGATGGCGATGCCGACGGAGCGGGCGCCGGCCTTGACGGCGGCGAAGTCCCCGGTCAGCCCGATGAACTGGGGGTCGATGCCCTTGAGCCACTTGCCCAGTTCGGCGGGGGTGTCGCGGGCCGGGTCGGTGGTGACGAACACGACCCTGAGGTCGTTCTGCTCGGCCTGGGGCAGGGACTTCTTGGCGACGGCGATGTTGCTCATCGTCGTCGGGCAGATGTCGGGGCAGTGGGTGTAGCCGAAGTAGATCAGCGTCGGGTGGCCCTTGGTCTCGGCGCGCAGGTCGTACTTCTTGCCGTGCGTGTCGGTGAGCACCAAATCGGGCTTCTTGAACGGCTGGTCGAGAACGGTTCCGGCCTTGGCGGGGCCGGTCTCGCCGACCACGGAGACGGGCGACTTGCCGGCGTCGTCGCTGCCGCAGGCGGAGAGGGTGAAGGAGGCGGCGGCGAGCAGGGCGGCCGCGGCGAACGTCTTCTTGCGCATAGAGAAATGTCCCAGATGTGTGAACTCCGGCGCGCACCGGGGTCGTACGACAGCGTCGCACGACCCCCTGTGCGCGGACGGAACGGTGTGGGCTCAGGCGGACCGGCGGCGGCCCGCGAAGACGCCGTAGGCCACGCCCGCGGCCCCGATGAGGATGCCGACCACGCCGAGCACGCGTGCGGTGGTGTCGGTGTCGCCCTGCGAGTCGTCCGCCGCGGCGGTCTGCTGTGCGGTCTTGTCCGCGGCGTTCCGGGCGCCGGAGGCGCCCTGGTCGTCGGCCGCGGCGGTCAGCTGCAGCACCGGCGCCGGCGTCTCGGGCTCGTCCTGCCCCTTCTGCGGCACCTCGATCCAGCGGACGACCTCCTTGTTGGAGTACGTCTGGAGGGCCTTGAAGACGAGCTGGTCGGTGTCCTCGGGCAGGGCGCCGAGCGAGACGGGGAACTTCTGGAAGTAGCCCGGCTGGATGCCCTTGCCGTCGGCCGTCCAGGTGACCTTGGTGACGGCCTCGTCGATCTTCTTGCCGTGCACCGTCAGCGGCTTGGCCAACTTGGACGTGGTGATGTGGGCGGTCCAGCCGGGGACCGGCTCGGGCATGACCGAGGCGACCGGGTGGTCGGCGGGCAGGTTGACCTCGAGCTTGACGGTCGAGGCGTTGTCACGCTCGTTGGGGACCTTGAAGTCGACGACCGTGTAGCCGCCCTTGGCCGCGGCACCTTCGGGCTGCACGGTGACGTGCGCGGAGGCGGGGACGGCGAGGGCGAGGACGGCCGTGCCGGCGGCGGCGGTGACGGCGGCGATACGAGATGCCTTCATGGCAGGGAGCACTCCACTGGGTGGGTTCCGGTGATGACGGGACGTACGCGTGCGCCTGGACGGCCGCTCGGCCTGCCCCTGCCGGCTGTCCGCCGGGGACGGGGGCTTTCCGGGTCGCGCACGCGCGCGGGCCGCACGACGGCGGCCCGCCTCCCGGCCCGGTCCGGAACCGGTCGGGGGAGGTCGTGTCGCGTCAGGCGGCGAGGAGGAACGCGGCGGCGGGCGGGCCGCGCCGGATCACCGTGTGCTGCAGTGCGGTGGTGCGCGGGGCGGGTACCTCGTCCCGGTGCGTGCGGTGCCCGCACGGGGCCGGCCCGGTGGCGGGCAGCGGCCCGGCACACAGGGCGCGCACCAGGGCGAGGGCCGCGCGCAGCGATCGTACGAGCGCGGCCTCCGCGACCCCGTGGGCCGACAGGTCGATCAGGCGCAGCAGGGCGAGGTCGCCGCGGCGCAGCAGCCAGCCGGCGGCCAGGGCCGCGAGGACGTGACCGAGGAGCATCGGCAGCGACGGCAGCAGGGCTGCCGAGGCGCCGACGGCGTCGTACGCGTGGCGCGGGGCGGAGGGGCTGCCGACGGCCCGGCCCGAGGGGTCGATGAGGTGTGCGTCGAGCAGCAGCCGGTAGGCGTGCCCGGCAGTGAGCGACGTGGCACTGGAGCCGCACAGGAGCCGCGCGGCCCGTTCGACGAGCGTGCCGTCGCTCAGGACCGAGTGCGCCGAGCCCGCCGACGGCGCGCCGGCCCGGCCCATCGGCATGGATCCCATGGCCATGGAGCCCATCGCCATCCCGTGCTGGCCGAGCCCGAACAGCGTGTGCAGGACGGTCTGGCCGAACGCGAGCAGCGCGGCGATGCCGGGCAGTGAGCGTTCCCGCCCGGTGAGCGGCGCCACGAGCACCAGGGAGCCGAGGAAGCCCGCGCCGAGCGTCCACAGAGGGACGGTCGCACAGGACGCCAGGGTGTGCCCGGCCGCGGCAAGCACGACGCAGACCGCGGCGAACACCGCGGCCCTGAGAATCCGGAGCGGATGTCCGGAGCGCGTCCCGCGCGGGTGGGGGGCAGACATGGCGGGCCCATCATCCCACTGGCTTCACGACACCCTTACGGCAGCCCGCGGTTTGCGGTGCCGCGCGACGTTTGCCCAGTTGGGGCCTGCCCTCTGCGGTTCTCATACACCGAAACCTTCCGGGGCGCATCGCCCGTATGGGGGGAGTCACGTCATCGGGGTGCTTACGGCCCGGTACGGGCGGCAATAGGTATTCGTATGTCGAGCCGCGGCCGGGAGGCTGGAGCATGAGCATCTGGTGGTCACTCCATTTGCGCCGCGAGGCCGCGAGCGTGCCGCTCGCCCGTCGGCTGCTGATCGGCACGATGGAGACCGCGGGCGTCGACCCGGACGTCTCCTACGACCTGTCCGTCGCCCTCAGCGAGGCCTGTGCGAACGCCGTCGAGCACGGCGGGCGCACACCGGACGGCGCGTCGGAGGCTTACCGGGTGACCGCCTACCTCGACGGCGAGAAGTGCCGTATCGAGGTGGCCGACTCCGGCACCGGCTTCCACCGCACCCAGACGCTGCGGCCGCCCCGGCCGGACGCCGAGCACGGGCGGGGCCTGTGCCTGATCCAGGAACTCGCCGACCACGTCCACATCGGCGCCAAGCCGGGCCGGCGGGGCACGGTGGTGAGCTTCGACAAGATCCTCAAGTGGAAGACGGACCCCTCGCTGCTCACGGCGTGACGAACCGACAGGCCATGAGAGCCCGGCGGGACCGGTAGGCCCTAGAGTGCCCGCATGATGGTCGGGAGTGGGGACATAGCGGACGGAGTGGTGCTGCGGCTGCTCGCGGACGGCGACGCGGGGGCACTGGCCTCCGCGTACACGGAGAACCGAAAGCACCTCGAACCGTGGGAGCCGGTCCGGACGGAGTCGTTCTTCACCGAGCAGGGGCAGGCGGAGCGCGTCGCGGGGCTCCTGGGCCAGCTCGCCGAAGGGGCCCTGGTGCCCTGGGTCATGGAGGCCGCCGGCGGGCGGATCGTCGGCACGATCACCCTGTCCGGCATCACCCGGGGCCCGTTCTGCAGCGCCTACCTCGGGTACTGGGTCGGCGCCGACCAGCAGAACCGGGGGCTGGGGAGTTCGGCCGTGCGGCAGGTCTGCGAGGCCGCCCGGGACACGGTGGGGCTGCACCGCATCGAGGCGTCCACGCTGGTCGACAACGCCGCCTCGCAGCGGGTGCTGGGCAAGTGCGGGTTCGAGCCGATCGGTCTGGCCCCCGACTACCTGCACATCAACGGGGCGTGGCGCGACTGCCGCCTCTTCCAGCGGATCCTGCACGACGGCGACCCGGCCGTCTTCTAGAGCCTTCGCGCCCGGAGGCACACAGGCCGGTGGCCGGGTACCGGCATCGGTACCCGGCCACCGGGAACGCGGCTCAGCCCTTCAAGGACGCCGTGGCTCAGCCCTTCAGGGCGGCCATCCACGCCTCGACCTCGTCGGAGCGGCGCGGCAGGCCCGCCGACAGGTTCCGGTTGCCGTCCTCCGTGACGAGGATGTCGTCCTCGATGCGGACGCCGATGCCCCGGTACTCCTCGGGCACCGTCAGATCGTCGGCCTGGAAGTACAGGCCGGGCTCGACCGTGAGCACCATGCCGGGCTCCAGCGTGCCGTCCACGTACGTCTCCACGCGCGCGGCGGCGCAGTCGTGGACGTCCAGGCCGAGCATGTGGCCCGTGCCGTGCAGCGTCCAGCGGCGGTGCAGGCCCAGCTCCAGGACCCGCTCGACCGGGCCCTCGACCAGGCCCCACTCGACGAGCCGCTCGGCGAGGACGCGCTGGGCGGCGTCGTGGAAGTCGCGGTACTTGGCGCCCGGCCGAACGGCGGCGATGCCGGCCTCCTGGGCGTCGTACACGGCGTCGTAGATCTTCTTCTGCAGTGCGTCGTAGGTGCCGTTGATCGGCAGTGTGCGCGTGACGTCGGCGGTGTAGAGGGTGTGCGTCTCCACACCCGCGTCCAGCAGGAGCAGTTCGCCGGAGCGGACCGGGCCGTCGTTGCGGACCCAGTGCAGGGTGCAGGCGTGCGGGCCGGCCGCGCAGATGGAGCCGTAGCCGATGTCGCTGCCCTCCACGCGCGCGCGGAGGAAGAACGTGCCCTCGATGTAGCGCTCGCTGGTCGCCTCGGCCTTGTCGAGGACCTTGACGACGTCCTCGAAGCCACGGACCGTCGAGTCGACGGCCTTCTGCAGCTCGCCGATCTCGAACTCGTCCTTGACCAGGCGGGCCTCGGAGAGGAACACGCGCAGTTCCTCGTCGCGCTCGGCGGTGACCTTGTCGGTCAGGGCGGCCTCGATGCCGGCGTCGTGGCCGCGCACCACGCGGACCGGGCCGGTGGCCTCGCGCAGCGTGCCGACGAGCTCGCGGACGTCGGAGGCGGGGATGCCGTACAGCGCCTCGGACTCGGCCAGGGAGTGGCGGCGGCCGACCCACAGTTCGCCCTGGCCGGAGAGCCAGAACTCGCCGTTCTCCCGGTCGGAGCGGGGCAGGAGGTAGATCGTCTCCCGGTGGCCGTCGGCGGTGGGCTCCAGGACGAGGACGCCGTCCTCCGTCTGGCTGCCGGTGAGGTAGGCGTACTCGACCGAGGCGCGGAAGGCGTACTCCGTGTCGTTCGAGCGGGTCTTCAGGTTGCCGGCCGGGATCACCAGGCGCTCGCCCGGGAAGCGGGCGGAGAGTGCGGCGCGTCGGCGTGCGGTCTCGGCGGCGTGCGGGATCGGCTTCAGGTCACGCAGCTCGGTGTCGGCCCAGCCGGACTTCATGTTCTCCGCCAGCTCGTCGGAGATGCCCGGGTACAGGCCGTTCTTGCGCTGCTTGATGGGCTCCTCGGACTCAGTCTCCGGGCCCTCCGCGGTAGCGGTGTCGGGCACGACCGGGTTGAGTTCGTCGGACACGTGATCCTCCTCGATACGCCATGTGATCTCCCCCGGGGCCCGCGGCGCTCCTGCTTGTGGCCGAGCGGGGGCCTCCATCATCGTACGGTCGTACCGGAGTGGGACGGGGTCGGATGACCTGCTATGCCCGGTCATATCACCGGCGCCCTGCCCGGTCGGGCGCGTCGGGACCGCCTGCCGGCCGCGTGTCGACCATCGTCCGGCCGCGACCCGGCTGCCGGTCGGCCGCTATCCGGCCGCTCGTCGGCCGCCGACCGGCCGTCGGTCAACGGGGCCTCGGGGTGGCGTCCGGCCCCTGCCCGCCGAGGCTCGGCGCTCACCCCGGCGGCGCGGGGTCATCGCATGCCGTAGTCCGTCCGTTGCCCAGCCATCGCCTGTCGTTGCCCGGTCGTCGTCCGCCGTGCCCCGGCCGGTTCCCGGTCGTCATTTCGCCTGACGCCTGACGCCTGACGCCTGACGCCTGACGCCTGGCTGCCGGCGCCCCGCCGCCGTCCGTCACCCGGCTGCGGTTTCACGGCCTCTGTCGCCGCTCGCACCGGCTTCGCCGGGCCATCGCCTGCCTTAGCTCGGCCGTTGGTCGGCCATCGACCGTCGTTGCCCCGTCATCGCCTGCCGTGCCCTCGCCCTCCCCCGCCTGGCGTCCGTCTGCCGGCTGGCCGCCGCTGTGCGTCACCCGGCTCCGGTTCCCGGCCGTTCTCGATGCTCTCGTGCGGAGGCCTGACCGGCTGTCGTCGGTCGCCCTTCGGCGCTCCGCCCCCTCTGGGGCCCCGCCGCCCGGCCGCTCACGGGCGTCGCCGGGTCTGCCGGGCTCAGTCGAAACGGGTTGCCAGGAGGACCACGTCCTCCTCGCTGTCGGTGGTGTCCAGGCCGTCCGGCAGGACGGTGCGCAGGACGTGGTCGGCGATGGCCTCGGGGTCGGTGCGCAGGGAGCGGGGCACGCTCGCGGCGGCCGCGTGCAGCCGGGCGAACGCCCGGTCCATCGGGTCGCCGGTACGGTGCAGCAGCCCGTCGGTGTAGAGCAGGACCGTCTCCCCGGCCTCGGCCTGGATCTCCACGCTCGGCGCCTCCCAGCAGGCGAGCATGCCGAGCGGCGCGGAGACGGAGGTCTCGGCGAACTCCGTGCGCCGCTCCCCGATCAGCAGGGGCGGGCTGTGCCCGGCGCCGGCCAGGGTGACCTTGCGCAGCGCCGGTTCGCAGTAGGCGAAGAGCGCGGTGGCGCAGCGGGCCGGCTCGGTGAGGCGCAGCAGCAGCTCCAGGTCGGACAGGACGGCGACGGGGTCCTCGCCCTCCATCACGGCGTACGCCCGCAGGGAGGCGCGGAGCCGGCCCATGGCGGCCACCGCGCTGGGCCCGGAGCCGGTGACGGAGCCGACGGAGAGGCCGAGGGCGGCGTCCGGCAGGGGCAGCGCGTCGTACCAGTCGCCGCCGCCGCGCGGCCCGGTGCGGTGCCGGGCGGCGAGCTGGACGCCGGCCACGCGGGGCAGCCGGGAGGGCAGCAGTTCATCGGTGATGGTCGCCATGCACGCGCGCGTGCGTTCCAGTTCCACCAGCCGGGCCAGGTGCTCGGCGGTGTGGCGGACGTACAGGCCGGCCAGGTGGCGGCGGCGCTCGTCCGGCTCGGCGGGCTCGTCGTACAGCCAGACGGCGGCGCCGAGGCGTCCGGCGGCGGACGTGGACAGGGGGAGGGCGTAGCTGGCGGCGTAGCCGAGGCGTGCGGCGACCTCGCGGTGGCGGGGGTCGAGGCCGTCCTCGGCGAGCAGGTCGGCGTGGACGATCTCGGTGTCGCCGGCGGTGCCGGTGCCGGGACCGGTTTTCGCGCCCGCGGTCCCGGGGTCCAGGAGGGGGCCGTAGGGCAGGGAGCCGCGCGGCACGGTCTCCATGTGGCCGAGATCGGCGCGGCCGAGACCGAGGCCGATCGTGGTGTGCGGGCCGAGCCCGTCGGCGGGCTCCAGGACCACGAGGCCGCGGCGGGCGCCGACCAGCGCGGAGCCGGCCCGCAGCAGTTCCTGGAGGGCGGCTTCCAGCGTGCTCGTCCGGGACAGCCGCTCGGTCAGCTCGTGCAGCGTCGTGAGGTCGGAGACCCAGCCGGCCAGCCGGTCCTGGAGCAGCGCTCCGGGGGCGGGGGCGCCCGGCGCGGGGACGGCGGGGACAGGATGAGAGGGGCCGGCACCTGTGGTGTGTGAGGTGGGCGCGACAGTCTGTGCGGGCGTGGGAACCGCTGAATCGATTCCAGCCACTTTCGAAGGGTGCGGGGCGTTCATGTCGTCCGGCTTCCAGACCGGTGCGTATTGCTCAAAAGCATCGCGAACCCCCATGTCATTCTGCGCCGCTAGCAGTGTCTCCACATGTACACGCACTCGTGAGGGGATGTCCAGCATTGTCCTGCCGGGATTCCTGGTGTCCATGGGTCTGGAGTGCGTTCCCTTCAGACCCCTTGCCTTACTGCCAAGTTGGCTGAAAACTGCCTCGGGTAACGGTTCATTGCGGTCGACTGGGCGTGCTCCACGGAGCGTCACATCGGTCGTGATGGGTACGTACTCGGAGAAGGCCAGGGGTGGTTGGGGACCATCCGGAACCTGGCGACGGACCCGGGCGTCATAACCACCGACGGCCGAGCCCCATCCTCCCGTGGCGGAGGCGAAGAGGAACACGCGCGACGCAAAACGCCAGACTTCGCCACCCCCATGCCGCAACCGTGGTTTTGGTGGACGCACTATGGACGCGGACGCGGCCCCTGCTCGACCCCTTGGGGTTCCCCCTGCCGTGCGCAGGGGTGTGATGCGCCAACAGGTACGCACAGTGAAGTGATCGACACATGGTGTGATGTGGTCCTCGGTGTTGCCAGCGGTGCAACGGAAAGGAACGAGCGCTCATGCGCGAGATCCTCGGAAGGCGACGCAGGCTCCTGTCCAGGCGGAACGGCGGGAGGCCTGAGCCGATCAGCGCGGCCCTGACCTTCGCGACGGAATGGCAGTGGCCCGTACTCCCGGGTGTGGCCCCGGACCCCGAGGGCCGGGCTCGCTGCGCCTGCCCCGACCCGGAGTGCACGGTGCCCGGTGCGCACCCCTTCGACCCCGGCCTGCTCGCGGCCACCACCGACGCGCGCATGGTGCGCTGGTGGTGGACCAACCGGCCGGCGGCGCCGATCGTCCTGGCCACCGGGGGCGAGGCGCCCTGCGCGGTCAGCCTGCCGGCGCTCGCCGCCTCCCACGCCCTCACCCTGCTGGACAAGCGGGGCATGCGTCTCGGCCCGGTGATCGCCTCGCCCACCCGGTGGTCGCTGCTCGTGAAGCCGTACACCATGGAGCAGTTGGGTGAGCTGCTGTACGCGAAGGACTTCGTGCCCGGCTCGCTGCGGTTCCACGGCGAGGGCGGCTACCTCGCCCTGCCGCCGTCGGAGACCGGCCAGGGTGCCATCCGCTGGGAGCGCGCCCCGCTGCCCGGCTCGGCCGCGCCCTGGGTGCCCGACGTGGAGGCCGTGGTGGACGCCGTGGTCGACGCGCTGACGCGCCGGGGTGTGAGCGCGCCCGAGGTGTAGCGGCTCCGGTTCCGGTTCGGCTGGGCTCCGGGATGATGCTCCGGAGCGCCTGGTGCTCCGGAGTGGACGCCTCGGGGGCGTGTTCGGTGGGCGCTTGTCCGGGCGCTCACTCGTACGGGTGTGAGCAGGTCCGAGTTGCCGGGGTGTCCGGCGCGGGCGGGCCGGTCGCCCTCCGGTGGTCGTTATCGTCCGCACATGCTGCGAATTCCAGGGGGACACGGCGCCCGCGCCGCGCACCGGAGCGGGCCGGACCCCCGCAGGCTTCGGCTGCTCGCCCTCGCGGGAGTGGTGGTGGCCGCGGTCGCGCTGCCGCTGGCCGTGGCGTCGGCGGGGCCGGTGGGCGACACCGGGCGGGCGCCGAACGGTACGGCGGCGTCCCGGAACGCCGTACGAAACTCCGAGCGGGCCGAGTCGCCCGGCGACGCCAAGCTGCCCGCCGCCGGCGGGACCTCCCCGCTGGTACTCGGCCTGGGCCTGGCCACCGCCGCCCGCTGCGGTCCCCAACTCACCTCACCCGACGGGGTCGAGGCGCAGACCTGCGTGCTGACCCAGGGCGAGGACACCTGGGGGCGCACCTACTACCGCAACACCAGCGGCAAGGCGCTGGACACGGTGCTGAGCCTGATGGAACCGGGCGGCCACACCCTGCAGATGCGCTGTGCCGCGGCGACCGACGACGAGCCGGCCACCTGTGAGACGCCCCGTGAGCACACCCGGGGCGCGCTGGACGGCTACACGGCCGTCTCCGAGTTCGCCGCGCACGGCGCGGACGGCCCGCTGCTGCTGCGGTCGGGGAGCAACTCCGGGGACACGGAAGTAAGTTGAGGCGAGCCGGTCCGGGGCCGCACGGTCTGAGGCCCGGGGGCTGCCGGCGATTGTCCCGGGGCTGTCCGGCGGCTTCGGCCGGTGACTGTCAGAGGACTGGCCGAGGGCTGACCCGGGACTGTCAGTCGGCCGTCAGGCGCCTGACCGGGGACTGTCCGCCCACTTTCCGGAGCCGGACCGGGGGCATGCGAAGACCCGGTTGCTGGCGACGGGGGATGCACCAGCAACCGGGCTACCTGAACGGTAACAAGAGATCGCCGGTTCGCAAATTCGATCTCGGCCATTCAGACATCGATTTCCCTGTCACGACGGGGAGTTGTGACAGGAGTCACCCGTTCCGGTGCCGTCGGCACGACTGACCGGCCGGTCAGCTGTGCCGACGGGGGCGCGGTACGTCAGCTCAGCGTGACCTGCCGGTTGGTCAGCCCGCCGCGGGCCCGGCGCTGCTCCGGCGTCAGCGGTTCCGGGGAGGCGAGGGCGGCGGCGAGCCGCTCGGCGAACTCGGCGGCCGGCTTCTCGATGTCGTCCGCGGTGATCCCGCTCGGCAGGTCCCAGACCGGGACGGTGAGGCCGTGAGCACGGAAGGAGCCCACGAGCCTGGTGCCCTCGCCGAGGCTGGAGCGGCCCGCCGCGTGCAGCCGGGCGAGAGCGTCCAGAAGCTGCTCCTCCGGGTGCGGCATGACCCAGCGCAGGTGGTTCTTCTCCGGCGTCTCGCACCAGTAGGCGGCGTCGACACCGGTGAGCTTCACCGTCGGGATCGCGGCGGCGTTGGCCCGCTCCAGGGAAGCGGCCACCTCCGGGGCGGCGTTGTCCGCGTCCGGCACCCAGAACTCGAAGCCGCTGTGCACGACTGGCTCGAACGCGCCCTGCGGGTCGAGCAGGTCCTGCAGCCGCGGACCGTCGGCGGGGGCGCGCCGGCCCTGCACGGGACTGCCGGGCTCCGTCTCCAGGGCGCGCCGCAGGGTGTCGGCGAGGTCGCGGCTGATGTCACCGGACGCCGTGTCGTTCTGCAGGCCGAGGAGCACCGAGCCGTCGTCGCGGCGCAGCGCGGGCCAGGCCATCGGCAGCACCGTGGCGAGCGTGACCGACGGGACGCCCTCGGGCAGGCCGTCCTTGAGCGGCAGCTCCACCGTGGCGGCCGGGACCAGCTCGCGCAGCGCCACCCAGTCGCACTCGCCGGGCAGCCCCTCGAACGGACGCTGCACCAGCTCGGTCACCGCGTGCGCCGCGGCCCTGCCGTGACACGCCTTGTACCGCCGGCCGCTGCCGCACGGGCAGGGCTCACGGGCACCGACGACCGGGATCTCTTCGTCGCTGAGCTGCGGGCGGTTGGCCTTCGTCTGGGGGCGCTTCTTGGCCATCGTGGGTGTCTCCCGGTTGCGGCTCGTCTCGTACGGCGCGAGCCTAGCCGTTCACGCCACGGCCGACGGGAACCTGTGGACAACGGCCCGCGCGGCCGACCCTGAACCCACGGTCGATGGACCGACCCTGTGGACAACGCCCGCAACCGGGCCCGTTCAGTCCAGGTTCTCGAACGCCTCTGCGAAGTCGAGCTCGGTCAGCGCCGGGATCGCGGAGGCCATGGGGGCGACGGCCGGCCGGGCGCAGCCCAGTGCGGCGAAGTCGTCCCGGTGCCGTCCGGTGTCCGGGTCGTGCACGTCCTCGTGGACCAGCACCCAGACCGTCACCTCGCCGTGGACGTCGTCCCGGACGCCCCAGTCGTCGGCGAGCGCGGTGATGATGTTGAGCCCGCGGCCGCCGCGCGCGGTGACCGACGGGGTCGCCGGGGCCGGCCTGGTCGGGCCGCCGCCGTCCGTCACCTCCACCACGAGCCGCCCGTGCGCGTCCACCTGCCAGGCGGCACGGACATCGCCGTCACCGGCCGGAGCGTCGCCCAGTGGGCGGCCGTGTTTGCACGCGTTGCTCAAAAGTTCGGAAAGGATCAGTACGGCATCGTCGATGACTGATTCCGAAACGCCGCCGCCGCGCAGCTGCGCGCGCATCCGGTGCCGCGCCTTCCCCACGCCCGCAGGGCCATGGGGTACGGCCATGCTCGACGACGTGGGCACCTCCTGTGCCACCACCAACGCCACCCCCGAGACCTCCTTTGCCCCACGCCACGGTGTGGATGCCCCATTGGCCTGTACCGGAAACCGGCCAATCCCTGTCCGACGACGCATTCACAACGATCACTTACGGACCGAATGCGCCGGAGCACTCCCCGTGAAGGGCTTGTCTTCGTGTGGCTTGATTTCAGTGGTGTGGCCGAGAATGGAGCATCCAGCAGGGGCACAGCGGGGTCAAGCCCCGTGCACAGCTCTTTACCGCCCTCTTGTGATCAGCGCGGCGACCTCACCCGCGGCCGAGCCGGCCCAGTACCGCGCGCGGGCGGTTGGTGATGATGGCGTTGACACCGAGCCCTACGCACAGGTCCACGTCCTCGGGCTCGTTCACGGTCCACACGTGCACCTGGTGGCCGGCCCGTTTCAGCCGCTCCACATAGGCCGGGTGACCGCGCACGATGCGCATCGAGGGGCCCGCGATCCGCACGCCCACGGGCAGCCGGCCGTCGCGCAGCCGGGGCGAGACGAACTGCATCAGGTAGACCGTCGGAAGCGTCGGTGCGGCGGCCCGCACCCGGTGCAGCGAGCGCGCCGAGAAGCTCATGATCCGCACCGGCGACGCGTCGGCGGAGGCCGGGGCGTCGAGGCCGAACCGCTTCAGCAGCACCAGGAGCCGCTCCTCGACCTGGCCGGCCCACCGCGTGGGGTGCTTGGTCTCGATGGCCAGTTCGACCGGCCGCCCGGCGTCCGCGACCAGCTCCAGCAGCCGTTCCAGGGTGAGGACCGACGTCTCCTCGCGATCCTCGGGCCGGTGCTCCCAGTCGGGCTCCTCGTCCCGCCCGCGCCAGGCGTCGCGGTTCTTCCAGGAGCCGAAGTCCAGGGTCGCGAGGTCGGCCAGCTCCAGGGCGGAGACGGCACCGCGGCCGTTGGAGGTACGGTTCACCCGCCGGTCGTGCACACAGACCAGGTGGCCGTCGGCGGTGAGCCGTACGTCGCACTCCAGGGCGTCCGCGCCGTCCTCGATCGCCTTCCGGTACGCGGCCAGGGTGTGCTCGGGAGCGTCCTCGGAGGCTCCCCGGTGGGCGACGACCTGGATGCGGTGCTGTGGTGCGTGGGTCACCGCGTCATGGTGCCACCGTCGCCGGGTACGTGGGGCGGCCCGGGTACGTTCGTGCGGCGAACGGAGGCGCGTGCGATACGGCTTATGTAAGTTTTGTCTGAAGAGCCCTATATAAAGGGTGCCCCTGGACCCACAGCCACCGCTTATGGTGCTCTGACGGCCCGTGGGAAAAGCTGACTGCATACGACCGGGACCAGGCCGTGTACGACCGCGTCGCAGCGGGCCCGTGTCCCACGCGCGTGGGTGCCCCGAGGGGCGTCCGCGCGCGTGAGCGAGTATGAACGAACGAGCGTGCCGTGCGACCGACCAGCGTGAGCGCGCGACCGACGAGCGTGACCGTAGGACCGAGGACAACAGCCGTGGATCGAGGAGAAGAGCTGTGAGCACCGAGAACGAGGGCAACCCGGTACCCCCGGCCCCGTCCGCGCCTCCCGCGCCGGTGGCATCTCCCGCTGCTTCCCCGCAGGGCTCCGCGCCCGGCGGGAACGCGCCTACGGCTCCGCTCCCGCCGGTGCCGCAGTCCGCCCCCGGCGCGCCCGAGGCCACGGCCCACCAGGCGACGGCCCACGAGGGACCGACCCACCAGGGGCCGTACGACGCGCAGGCGCAGCCCCCCGCGAACCAACCGTCCGGCCCCGCTGGCCCCGCGGGCCCGGCTTCGGACGGATCGTGGCCGCCTCCGCCGCCCGCCACGCCCTCCTACGCCGACGGCGGCGCGGGCGTACCTACCGGCCCGGGCGGACCGGGCGGCCCCGGCGGTTGGGGCGCCTCCTACCAGCAGCCCGCGCCGAAGCCCCGCAGCAGGCGCGGCGGACTGTTCGCCGCGGTCCTGGTGGCCGCGCTGGTCGCGGGCGGCCTGGGCGGCGGCATCGGCTACACGCTGGCCAAGGACAACGACAACCACGGCTCCACCACCGTCTCCGCCTCCGACGGCACCGCCTCCCAGGTCAAGCGCGCCCCCGGCACGATCGCCAACGTGGCGGCCAGGGCGCTGCCCAGCACGGTCACCATCGAGGCCGAGAGCAGCAGCGGCGAGGGCGGCACGGGCACCGGGTTCGTGTTCGACACCCAGGGCCACATCGTCACCAACAACCACGTGGTGGCCGACGCCGTGGACGGCGGCAAACTGACGGCGACGTTCCCCGACGGCAAGAAGTACGACGCCGAGATTGTCGGGCACGCGCAGGGGTACGACGTCGCGGTCATCAAGCTGAAGAACGCGCCCTCGGACCTCAAGCCCCTCGCCCTCGGCGACTCGGACAAGGTGGCCGTCGGCGACGAGACCATCGCCATCGGCGCCCCGTTCGGGCTGTCCAACACGGTCACCACGGGCATCATCAGCGCCAAGAACCGCCCGGTGGCCTCCAGCGACGGCAGCGCCAGCAGCAAGGCGTCGTACATGAGCGCCCTGCAGACCGACGCGTCGATCAACCCGGGCAACTCCGGTGGCCCCCTGCTGGACTCCTCGGGCGCGGTCATCGGCATCAACTCCGCGATCCAGTCCACCGGAAGCGGCGGTTTCGGCTCCGGGCAGTCCGGCTCCATCGGCCTCGGCTTCGCCATCCCGATCAACCAGGCCAAGTACGTCGCCCAGCAGCTGATCAAGACCGGCAAGCCGGTGTACGCCAAGATCGGTGCCTCGGTGTCCCTGGAGGACACCACCAACGGCGCGAAGATCACCGACCAGGGCGCGGCCGGCTCCGCGGCGGTCGAGCAGGGCGGCCCGGCCGACAAGGCCGGCCTCAAGCCCGGCGACGTCATCACCAAGCTCGACGGCACGGTGATCGACAGCGGCCCGACCCTGATCGGCGAGATCTGGACCCACAAGCCGGGTGACAAGGTCCAGGTCACCTACAAGCGCTCCGGCCAGGAACACACGGTGACCCTCACCCTGGGCGCCCGCCAGGGCGACAACTGACGCCCCCTTCAGGACCACCGCCCGGGACACCCCGTCAGGCCGGTAACCTGTACCCGCGCCACACCCACCGTGCGGCGCGGGGAGGCGTGCCCGAGCGGCCGAAGGGAACGGTCTTGAAAACCGTCGTGGCAGCGATGTCACCGTGGGTTCAAATCCCACCGCCTCCGCCCAGGTCATAGACAGTGCAGGTCAGAAGGGGTGTCCCGGTCGCCGGGACACCCCTTCTGCGTGCAACGTGTCTCACCCTTTCTCGCCCGTATCCCGCCCTTGACCAGTGCGTATGGGCCATCTGTGGGCCAGGATCAGGGCTGATCTTCCTCGTCCAGGGCACGAGCAATCAGGTTGTTGGAGTGCTGCTGACCGCCCTTAAGGATCTTGGCGTAGAAGCGGTACAGCACGGCGATGCTGTGGCCCGCCCGAGCGGCCACCTCCGCAGGGTCGACCCCCGATTTGATCCACAGCGAGACTCCCGCGTGCCGCAGGGAGTAGGGGACTGCCGCGAGCGCGGATTCCGTCTCACGGGGAGAGAGAGCGGCTTTGCGAGCCTTCTCCCACACGTCGCAGTACTCGGTGGACGGCACCCGCCCTCCCCGCGCTGCCCGGAACAGCCGGCCGTCCTCGGCAGTGCCGTACCGGGCGATGTGCTCGCGGAGTAGATGCACCAGAACGGGAGGAATGGGGACCGCGCGCGTTGCACCCCGCTTACGGCGCTTCAAGCCGCGCGTCTCGTACGACGTGCCGTCGTCCGTCCAGCCTCCGCCCACCTCCGGGCGACTCTCTCCGAGCAGCAGCTCGCCCCACTCCTTGACGTTGTCCGGTGAGTTCGGCGGCAACGTGCAGTCGGATGCCTTGAGGGCGACGATCTCCCCCGGCCGCATGGCCGCGTAGTACAGGCATCCGAAGAACGCGTGAAGGTGCTCGCCGCGCGGCCCGGAGTCGCGCACAGCTCCGAGCAGGGCGCGCGCCACGTCCGGGCCCGGGACGTACCGGAAGTCAATCTCGTCGTCGCTCTCGGGCGGTGTCCAGTCCACGCGCGGCAGCGGATTCGCTGTGAGAAGGCCCTTCTCCTCCACCGTGTAGCGCAGCACGTTGCTGAGCACCATGCGCTTGCGACGGACCGTGTTCTCGGCGGCCTTGCTCCCGTCCAACCTGAGGGAGAGCGCTTCGAGGGCGGGACGCAGGAGCGCGGGGTCCTCCAATTCCTTGACCTTGCGAGAGTGGGCGGCAATCCACTCCAGCGCGGCGCCGATCTCGCTCGGCGGCTCCTCTGCCACGTGGCGAGGCACCCACACGCCTTCCGGGTTACGAGCGGCACGGAATGCCCACTGGTACAGCGCGGCCCGCAGCACCTTGGCACGGGGAATCCCGCGCTTGGTGGTGACGAGTACGGGGGTGACGACGGCGAGAGATTCCGCGATGCTCGCCCGGTGCTTGGCGGCGGCACGCGGCCACTTCATGAGTACGTACTCGGTGGCGTGCTCGAACCACGACGGAGACGAGCGCGCCATCAACTCAGCCGCGGGAAGACCGGTCTCCTCATCAAACTGCTGATGGTCGCGGAGAGCCGCCATCAACTCCGCCCGGCGGCCGTCCGCTTGCGGCTTGAGCTTGAAACTCCGGGAGTGCGGGCGTTCACCCACCCGCCACCGAAGTTCCCACGGCTTTGGGCGGCCGGCGCGCTTGCGGATGGACCAGATATCAACGTCGTACGTGAGCATGTCTCTCCAGGCTACCGAACCCGAGTAGCCGTACAGGAGCGCGATGCCGAAGAGGGTGAACGCCGAGGCGAACGCGCCCAGCAGG